>JAHFCZ010000150.1 GCA_023249285.1 bacterium
AGGGTGGTATTCGCCTTGACCATCGGGGACACGGTTATTTTCCACTCGAGTCGATCTTGCTTGGCCTTTATCGCGGCCATCAGGGTTTTTAACCCCACTATTTTTTCATCCGTGAGATTGGATTGATGATAGGCCATTACGTCGATCGCGAGGGTCCATTTTTCTTGCCTGAGCATCTCTTCTGCAACCGCTTCGTAGATTGTGTTAGCATCCGCCGGGGTTTTCATCTGACGGGCCAGCTTAAACGCTTGTTCGGGATTCCCAATATCCAGGCACGCCTGCGCCAACGCTGTGAGGCAGGTATCTCGCGTTTCATCGTCTTTAATCTTGGGAATCAGCAACAGGCCTTGATCCACACGGTCCTGATTGATGTCATCCAAAATAATAATTTCGAGTAGCTGAGAAGCCCCAAAGTCAGAATCCGAAAAATACCCGGTGACATTGAGAGCCGTTTCTCGGTCTGAAAGCCCTAAAAAAGCCACGCAAAGGGTTTCCCCACCTGTGTAGCGCTCCTCTGCACTTCGAAAGAGCATCAGCATTTGCTTCGCTTGCTCGACCTTGCCTTGGTTTAATTTGGACAAGACGGAAGCACGTAAAATTTGCCCCGCTGAAAGGGGATGCTCTTTCCCTTTAATAGACTGTATCAGCTCAAAGGTTAAGTCGTATTTATTTTCTTTGGCATACGCGACGGCCAAGGCCTCCTGCACACGATGTTTTTCATCGCCTTCTAAAGAAGTCAAAATTGTACGGACAGCGCTCAAGTTTTGAGGTGGAATGGTCGCCCCTATGGGTAGCGCCAATAAAAGCAGAAACGGTGCTATCTGAGAAGCGCGTAAAATAGGATAGCTCCTAACACAATCCGGTAGATCGCAAATGGAACAAGTTTGTATTTTTTGAGGATCACTAGCATTGCGTAAATGCTGGCCCAAGCCACACCAAACGCAACGCCAAACCCTACGCCAATTAATTGTAGATCATGAGTCGTGATAACCGAAGCCGATTTCATTAAATCAAATGTCACCGCCGCGACCATGACCGGCACGGCAATCAGGAAGGAAAACTGGGCCGCTAATTCATAAGAGAGTCCTGCAAGTAGCCCACCCATAATAGTGGAGGCCGATCGACTCATGCCTGGCCACAGGGCAAAACATTGGCTCATCCCTATCCACAGGGCTTGTTTGGTGGTAATGGCCTCAATGTTTTGGGTCGTTACGCTCGGTTGTGGTCGTTTTTGGACCACAATCATGGCAATCGCCCCGACGATCAGCGCCAACGCAACAGTCATTGGGTTAAACAAATGCGTCTTGATCCAGTGATGGGTGAGAAACCCAACCGCCATGACCGGCAGGCAGGCTAGGATCAAGGCTTTTCCCTTTGGACTGAGCCAGGACTTGGGATTCAACAAAGAAATAAAATAGCCGGGGAAAGCGACCACGACCGCCAAGATGGCCCCCAATTGAATCGCGATATCGAAAGTTGCGGCATTCCCTTGGGTAAATTTGAGAGCCTCCCCGGCCAAAATAAGATGGCCTGTAGACGAGACTGGCAAAAACTCAGTCAGTCCCTCCACTACCCCTAACACACCCGCTGTTATGAGATCCGTCATTTTAGTGTCCTTTTAGCTTTCGAATGGCCATCCCTAACGCATTTTGAGCGGCATCCAGGTCCCCCAGATGGGCCTCTATCACCTTGACCAAGTGGCTCCCCACAATGGCCCCGTCTGCATATCCCAGTACGGACTGCACATGCTCCGGCCTGGAAATACCAAATCCCACATACACCGGAATATCACGACGTTTTTTGATCGACTGCGTGAAGGCGGCTAAATTTTCATCCATGGTCTCGCGAGCACCCGTCGTCCCTGCCGCTGCCATGAGGTACAAAAAGCCCTGTGTATTGTCGACAATGTGTGGCATTCTGGCCACTGAACATTGGGGAGAAATGAGCAAACACACATCGACACCGGCGGCCTTCCCTGCCTGGGAATAGGGCGTAGCTTCTTCAACAGTTAAATCTGGAATCACAATGCCATCGAGACTCGCTTCTTTTGCAAAGATAAAAAAGGCCTGGATCCCAAAGTGAAAAATGAGGTTGGCTGCGGCCATCAGAATCACGGGCTTTTTGTGTTTACGCTTCACGCGGGAGACTAGTGCCAACACTTCTGGTAACGTAATTTTGGGATTGGCAATCAATGCCCGCTGGTGTGAGGCCTGGATCACCGGACCATCGGCAATGGGATCAGAAAAAGGAACCCCAATTTCAATGGCATCCGCCCCATTTTCAAAGCACGTATCGATTAGTGCCTCGGTGAATTCCGCAGTAGGATCCCCATAAGTGAGATAGGGAATTAGGGCATTTGTGGGGTACTTAGAAGGCATATTTCGCAATCGTTTCCATATCCTTGTCCCCACGTCCGGAGACATTCAGAACCACGAGGGCATTTTTTTCAAATCTTAATTTTTTAAGTGCGGCAAAGGCATGCGAGGTTTCAAGGGCTGGAATAATCCCTTCGGTTTGGGCCACCCACCGACAGGCCTCGAGCGCTTCGGTATCCGTTGCATTGGCCAAAGTCAGGCGGCCTTGTTGTTTGAGATCCGACAGCTCAGGCCCTACGCCAGGGTAATCCAGTCCGGCTGAAATAGAATGGGCCAATTCGATTTGG
>JAHFCZ010000151.1 GCA_023249285.1 bacterium
TTAAAGACCTGGTCCTGATAGGTTTTGGCGTTGATTTTCACTTGCTCGGCGGACAGCGGTTTTCGGGTTTCAGATTTGCCGGTCGGGTCCCCGATCATGGCCGTGAAATCCCCGATTAAGAAGATGATGTGATGTCCCAGATCCTGGAGGAAACGCAGCTTTCTCAGGCCCACATAATGGCCGAGATGAAGGTCGGGGGCTGACGGGTCTGCCCCATACTTAATTCGCATGGGCGGCCCTTGGACGCGATCCATGAAATTATCGGGAATGAGTTGGTCCAGGCCCTGACTGAGTAATTTTAAACGAATAGGTTTATCCATACGCTCCGGCGGCTAGTATTGGGCCACTATAACAAGATTAGGAGGCTGGTTCAAGCTGATTTGTGGCTTGTTATACCAGGGCTGATAAAAATTTAGAGGCCGACATAATTCGGATTTTGTTGTGGGAGATGTCGACGTTTTCCTGTTTAACAAGTTGAAAACAATACGGGATAGCGAGTTGATTTTGAAAATAACTCAGGTTGGGATCGGGTGTTGTACTTGATAGCTTCACTTCAACTCCAAACCATGGTTTTTGATCCCAGGTGATGAGGAAGTCGAGCTCTTTCCCTTCTCTATTGCGCACGAAGTGTAAGGCGATTTTATACCCTTCATATTCGTTTAGGAAGCAAACAAATTTTTGCAAATGTCCGGCAATCATATTTTCAAATCTGGCCCCTTCATTTTTGACTTCGGACCAATCCCACAAGTAGAGTTTGGGTTCTTTTTTCAAGGCTCTGGCTACGTTTTTGTGATACGGATAAATACGATAGCAGTAATAGATGGTCTCAAGTAATAGGATCCAGTTTTTGATGGATTTAAAACTGACTTCGATATCTTCGCGAAGGGCATTTGTACTAAATAGGGACCCTACCCGTGATTCCAATAAGCGGACGAGCACCTCTAGGTTGTCTAGGTCTTGGATGGTGTTAATATCCCGGATATCCCCGCGCACAAGAAGTGCCAATCGTTCTTGATGCCATTTTCGAATAAACCGTTCTTCTTGTCTGAGAAATGGCTCCGGGAATCCACCGAAGTGGTCTAATAGGGGGATAATGCTTGAACTTGGATGAGCGGTGAATTCGAGGGGAGCGTGTTCAGATCCGTAGGGTAAGGGTTTTTGTTGACCCTGAGTTGCGATTTCGTTGTATGAAAACGGATGGAGGCTGTGGTAGGTATATCGTCCAAATAGGGAATCGCCTTGTTTTCTGAATAGGTTGAGTTTGGCACTCCCCGTAACCAGTATATTGAATTGGTCATGATGCGTGTCGTATAGCCCTTTAATCCAGTTTTTCCAGTGCCGGAATTTATGGAGCTCATCAAATACAAGGAGCTTGGCTTGGCCTGGCCACTGGTCTTCTCGTATCCTTTTTCTGTCAGAGGGGTTGTCCCAATTGTAGTAGACGCCGTGCAGAGAGTCAGATTGAAGCAGTTGTTTCGTAAGGGTTGTTTTTCCGACTTGGCGTGGCCCACCCAAGAACACCATCCGCCGATTGAGTTCGTCTTGAATGTACGGTTTTAAGTAGCGTTCTTCGGTCATAATCCACAGTATATCTTAAGTCGAACTACTTTTACAATTTTTACCCATAGGAAAATTTTGTTTAAACTTTCTTTCCCTCATGGCAAAAAAAGTTTATTATTTTAAACGAAGATGTTTATCCATACGCTCCGGCGTGCTAGTATTGGGCCACTATAACAAGATTAGGAGGCTGGTTCAAGCTGATTTTCCGATCAAAACACCCCATTGGCAGGGTTACCAAATCAGGCCCACGACGCTCGACTGGCGCTGCTTCTTTTGCTGCAATGCAACGACGCGGTGAGCTTTCTTTTTACCTGCGTAAGCTCGTGTTTTTTGGGATGGTGGGATTGGTGGTCGGTGGTGTCTTGTTTGCCACGCTGATCTGGGCCGTCTCTCGTACCTTGCCCGATGTGGATAGCATCAGCACTTATATCCCTAAAGAGCGCACCACGATTTATTCCGAGGAAAAAATCATTTTGGGTGAGCTCCACCAAGAAGAAAATCGCGTTATTATTCCGCTGGAGCAAATCTCTCCGATCTTACGCAAAGCCGTCGTTGCCCTCGAGGATACCGAATTTTACGAACACCATGGGGTGAATGTGAAGGCGATTTTCCGGGCCTTGGTCAAAGACGTGCTGGCGGGCAGCTTTGTGGAAGGGGGCTCTACCCTCACCCAACAGCTAGCCAAAAACCTCTTTTTGACCAAGAAAAAACATATTTCCCGTAAAATTGCTGAGGCCATTTTGGCGATCAAAATCGAGCGTCGCTACAGCAAAGACGAGATCTTGGAAATGTACCTCAATCAAGTCTATTGGGGGCATAACGCCTATGGGATCGAATCGGCCTCTCAACAATATTTCGGTAAACACGCCAAAGAACTCTCCCTCGCCGAATCGGCGATGATGGTGGGGATGCTCCAAGGCCCTGAGCTTTACAGCCCGTTCCGGAATTTCTCAGGCTCTAAATATCGGCAAAAAATTGTGTTGGAGCGGATGCAGAAGCTCAAGCTCATTACCCCTGAAATGGCCCGGAATGCTTACACCGAACCTATTTTTTTAGCCCCCAAAAAACTCTCTCGATTTAAGGCCCCGTATTTTACGTCTT
>JAHFCZ010000152.1 GCA_023249285.1 bacterium
ATGAGGCCAGGCCGAAATCCTGTCGAACCTACCCGGATTGGCCACAGATTTGGGAGAACCATGCGTCCGTTTTGGCAGAGCTCGCCATGTGCCCGGGGCTGAAGTTGGCCTTTGAGCGGGTTTGTGGAACACTAAAAATTAACCTGAAAAGAGTGAGCCAATGAATAGGCTGAAATGGAACAGCGCCTGGGGGGTTGCCCTGGGTTTTTTATTAATGGCGTCCCAAGCCTGGGGCAGTTGTGGGTGTGGTGCCTGTGCCCTGCCTAATTTCCCCGAGACTTCGATGACGCCTACGGCCGCAATGCCAGTAATTTTGGGGGTGGATTATGAAGAAATTAACCTCAACCATCCCTTTTTGGGGACGGCGGGGGCGTCGGTGGGGGCGGTAACGCTACACCACGATGAGGTACAGACCTTGGACAAGCGGTTGACGATTTCGTTGCAGGGACCAGTGGTGTCAGGGGTAGTGTGGCGGGTGGAGTTGCCGTGGATTGACCGATATCATCGTCACATTCACCATCATCAGGGGACTGATTTGCCCGAGATTTGGGATTTTTCGGCCTGGGGGGACTTGTCTGTTGCAGCAAAGGTCCGGGTATTGGGGACGGAGAAAACGGATCAATGGAGCCTATGCGGGACCTTGAAATTACCGACCGGGGTGACTGCAGTTGAGAATGGGGATGGTGACCCTGCTGAAACCAGTATCTCGCCCGGGTCCGGGTCCTATGACACTACCTGGGGGCTGTATTATCAGCACTCTTATGTGCAAACCGCAGTGCCGATCTCGGGGTCGATTTTGTACACTGCTTATGGCAATGGGACAGAGGGTTGGCGATTTGGGAATAAATGGGCGGCGAATTTGATGGTGCAGACTCAGGTTGGGGATCAATGGCGGATCGGCTTGGCCCTCAATGGCATGATCCAACTTAAAAGTGACCCGGGTAGTACGGGCGAGCCGGTGGATTCAACCGGGGGAACTTACTTGTACCTGACCCCGGAATTACAATGCAGTATTGGCCTCCGAGGGGCTGTGTACGTGTTGATTCAGATCCCGGTATATCGGAATGTGAATAGTATCCAATTGACCTCGGATTTGAACGCGAAAATGGGGGTGAGCTGGGGACTTTAATCTATATTTTATGAGGATTTTTGTCGGGTTAGGTCATCGAGAAGGTCATTAAAATCCACATCGAGGGCATGGCGTTTGAGGTCTTCGAGGTTGCAATAGTCGAGGGCTGCTTCGTGGGTGGCGGCGAGCATCACCGGCGGGGCGACGCCGGCCTCCAGGGCTTCTTGCCAACGTGGGGCGCAGAGGCACCAGCGATCCCCGGGTTTGAGGCCCGGGAAGCCAAAGAGCGGGTTTGGGGTCGACAGATCATTGCCGGCGGCTTTGGAAAACGTGAGAAAGTCATCGGTGGCTTCGATACACACGGCATGGACGCCAACATCTTCGATGTCGACCTGGCAATAGCCTGTCCGATAAAATCCGGTGATTGGGTCCATGCAGCAGGAGATTAACGGCTGGCCGAGAAGATTTTTGGTGCCTTCATTCATACCGTTTACGATAGCGGATTCCACCACCGCGTGCAATGCGTTTTATTGGTCAGCTGGTTTGGGTGGGTGGGGGCTGGGTGTCCTAGACAGCGCTATCGGCCATTGTGTGGGGATCATCGGGCTGAGTACCCTCAAAGGTGCTCAGCTCTAATGTGTGCCCATTGTCTAGCGGAGAATAGTGACGGGGATTTAGTCTCGTCCTTACCCGTTGAAGTGCGGAGTCTGTTGCAACAGAGGTTGCCAAACAGGCTACTGCGCCTAGGCCTACCGCCCCAACTGCAACGGCCGGACCCGCTACTACCGAAAACGCGACAAGGCTCAGCCCCGTTGCCACACAATGAAATACAAGTGCGCCTCTGCGAATGGTTTCGGGAGCGACTTCGAAATGTTCGGCTAATGCTTGAGCACCCGCAGATGCAATGCCGCCACCCACAACTACGGCTGCGGCTCCAGGGCCGGCAATCGGACCTGCAATTGCGTAGACGACAGACCCTGCGCCTAAGCCTCCTCCAATCGTGGCTGAATGCCTTGCTATTGCGGCTTGCATCTCTCTACTGAGGTTGCTTACGCTCAAGATCGCGCTGACCGACATTTCTGTTAACCCGGCCCCTAATCGCTGCGCTGTGCCACTTGCGGCCCCTATTCCCGCAGAGCGACTCACAATTTCTCCCAAGGAAATAACCGTTTCGGCTGGGGCTTGGGTCGGTGCTGAGGGCGAGTTGACGATTCTGACGGAAGAGGATGGGATTGAGGATGAGGATAAGGTTGAGGTTGAGGGGGAGGTTGAGGATGAGGTTGAGGATGAGGTTGAGGTTGAGGGGGCAGGGCCACAGTTTTGCAATACAGAGGCGGCAATGGACTCTTCGCAATCCGCTGGGGAGAGTCTAAAGCGCTGGCAAGCAAGTCTAAGGCTGGTCGCTTCTCGAAACGCGCATTTTTCATAGGGCGTCATGGCAATGGTCGTGCTTTGTCCGGGTTGTTGCCTAAGGCAGCTTTGTCGCACTGCTGCTTCGTTTGCTCTGCAGAAAAGCTCCTCGATGTTTGATGGAAACGGTGGCAACGTTGGGCCAATACGCTCGATCCCAGGGTCAAGTGGTGCCGGGTT
>JAHFCZ010000072.1 GCA_023249285.1 bacterium
GTGAATTCGATGAGGACCGCTGTGGCTTGGGCTTTAATGTCTAGGGGATCTTGGGGGGGAAGGGCGCTGCGTTTTTTCATGGAGGGAGGGTGTCCTTAAGGTGTGTTTTTAATTAAATTATCGGGTGGAATGGAGTAAAAATTGCAGATCAGAAAAAATACCCTGCCCAGAGTTGGGTTAAAAAGGTTTCCCAGTGGAGGTAATCGATGCCATTTTCGCGTCGGTTGAGTGGGTCTTGAGAGACAAGGATTCGGTGGGGGGTGTGGGCTTCTTTCTGGAAGGCTTTGAGACCTTTTGCATCGCGTTCGCTGGATTGGAGGGTGGATTTGACTTCGATGGCAAAGAGATCGGGGAGGACAAAGTCTACCTCGTGATGGCTGGTGGATCTCCAGAAAAACAAGGGGGTTTTTTCGCGCCGATAGTGCAGTGCGGCTTGGAGTTCCATCCAAATGAAATGCTCGAAGCTTTTTCCATATAGGTTAGATTGTCGCTCGATATTTTTGATCCCAGTGAGTGCGTGGGCTACCCCGATATCAAAGAGATAGAATTTTGCGGTCGAGCTTGCTTTTCGAGAATTTGAGGGGGTCCAGGCAGGAAGGGGTTTTCCAAGGAGTGTATCTTCTAGAATGTGATAATGCTCCCGGATTGTAGAGGGGGACATTTGGGCATCATTTCCCAATTTTGCGAAATTGAGAATTTCTCCACTGGATTGGGCGGCAAGGCGTAAAAATCTGGAGAATTGCGGGAGTTTTCGGATTAATCCTTCAGCCTGAATTTCTTCATTGAGATAGGTTTTGACATACGCATCGAGTTCTTCTTCGGGATATTTACTGGTCACTACGATGGGGAGTCTTCCATAGCGTAAGGTGTGATCCAGATCAAATTGATCGCATTCTTTCCATGTTACAGGGAATAATTCCGCTTGCCAGGCACGTCCTGCAAGAAGATTGGCTTGACCTGCTTTGAGTTTTCGCACGCTACTTCCTGTGAGTAAAAATCGGAGGTTTTTTTCCTCGATTAAACGATGGACTTCGTCTAACAAGTGTGGGATTTTTTGGACTTCGTCGATGACGACCCAGGGTTTTTGGGGGTGAGAGCGTAGGTAGTGATCAATCATGGTTTCGAGGTCTTGTGGTCGTGAAGACAGACGTAGCCATACGTCGGATTTGAGTAGATCGATGACGAATGCTTTATCGCGTAGTTGCTCCCGAATGAGAAAGCTTTTCCCGGTGGCTCTGGGCCCTAGTAGAAAATGGGATTTTTTAGAAAGAAGTTCGGATAGATCTAGGGTGCGTTTAAATTTGGTGGGTGTGCTCATAGTGGTAGTATAGCACTTCTCATTAATCCAGCAATGCTACTGTTGATTTTCTTGATAAATCAGCGATAGTGATGCTAATTTATTGTAAATCGATTAAAAAATCCAGATACTCTTTCCAAGGCAAGAGGTGAATGCCGTCTATTTTTCTTGGATTTTGGGCGGTGCAGACACAGATTTTGTGGGGATTTGGCAGGGAATCTGCTAGAGAGAGGTTTTTTTTGAGGCTGCCTTCGAAGGGCGTTTGGGTGCTTTTGATTTCCACTGCGATGGTTTTTCCATTGGGGGTTTCAATAATGAGGTCAATTTCAGTGCCTGATTCGGTTCTGATGTAAGAGAGGGTCCAATCTTTATTGTGGTAATCATTAATTTTGATGGTTTCATTGATGATCCATTGTTCAAAATAACGGCCGTATTCTGGGGTTTGTGGCTCCAGTGGGACGCTTAATTTCTTGGTAAGGGCTCGGACAACGCCAGTGTCAAAAAAATAAAATTTGGGGTGTTGAGACAGTCGTTTTCGGAGTGATTTTTGGTATGGAAATATCATTGTTCCAACTAAGGTGTCTTCTAAAATCTGAAAATACTCTTTGACGGTCGTGTGACTGCAGCCGACTTCTCTGGCAATATTTGAGAAATTTAGCGATTGACCATTTTCGTGTCCTGCTTGGAATAAAAATCGCAGGAAAGTGCCGCTTGATCGGACTAGGGCTTCGGCTTCGATTTCTTCTTTGAGATACGTTTCGACGTAACTTTTGAGGAGTTGCTGTGTGCTTAATTCATCAGATTGAAGATAGGCCGCAGGTAGGCTCCCTCTGGATAGGGCTTTGTTGAGTATAAATGGGTATGAGGATGCCATAATTTCTGTTGGTGTCAGGGGGTGTAGGTGCAGTGTCCAGGCACGCCCAGCCAGTAAATTTGCTTTGGCTCGTTTTAGCTTTCTTGCGCTGGATCCGGTTAGAATAAAAAAGGGTGTGTTGGGTTCATTTTCAATGAGGTAATGAATTTCGTTTAGTAATTCTGGAATGCGTTGTATTTCATCCACTACGACATAGAGATAGCGATTTGCTCTGGCTTGGATTTCTTGACGGAATAGAGAGGGATCAACCTTGAGTCTCATGTAAGTATCGGAGAGTAGTAGGTCGAAATAGAGGGTTTCTTCGGGGAGAAAGTTTTTTCTTATCCAAGTGCTTTTTCCGACTTGTCTAGGTCCAAATAAGAAGAAATGAGCTTGTCTGGGGAGGTTTAATTCTCTTGAAATATGTTCTTTTTTGAATTTCATGCTTTCATTTTACGACGTTATTTGAAAGTTAGCAATTCAAATTCTGGTTCTGTGAGAACCTGAATGCCAAGTGCTTGGGCTTTGGCCAGCTTAGAACCAGGGTTGTCGCCTACGATGAGATAATCCAGTTTGGGGGAGACGGAAGATGCGATTTTAGCACCGCGGGATTTGAGCTCGGCTTCGATCTCAGGACGCGGACGGCTGAGTGTTCCCGTGATGAGGAAACGCTTTCCACTGATCGGGGTTTCGGGGGCTGGCGTGGGGGAGACGGGGGAAATGGGCACGGCCTTGAGGGCAGACAGGGCGGCTTGAAAACCAGGGGCTTGAAGGGTGCTATAGATCAGCCCTGCGGTTTTCTCGCCAATGTCCGGGCAGCGGATCAGCGAGTCGAGGGTGGCCGCCTCAAAGTTTTCAAGGGTGAGGTAGTGTTCGGCCAAGACGTCGGCGGTTTTCTCGCCCACTAAGGAGATCCCGAGGGCATAAATAAAGCGACCGAGACCCGGGGTTTTGCTTTTGGCTAAAGCGGAGAGAATATTTTGGGCGGATTGGGGTCCCATGCGCTCCAAGGATTCCCAATCTTGGGCATTGAGGCGATAGAGATCGGCCGGGATTTTTACAAGGTTTAAGGAAACGAGTTGGTCAATGATGGCTTCCCCAATACCTTCAACATCCATGGCCTTACGGCTGACAAAGTGTTGGAGTTGGCCTTTGACTTGCGCGGGGCAGAGCGGGTTTGGACAACGCAACGCGACCAGGTCTTCGACTTGGATGACGGGGGTCTGGCAAATGGGGCAGTGGGTGGGCATGGTAAAGGGAGTGGGGTGTGGGGCTTTTTGGACGGTGTAGAGGACCTCGGGGATGACTTCGCCGGCGCGCTGGACGAGGACTTGGTCTCCGATCCCGATGCCTTTGCGGTGGATTTCTTCGATATTGTGCAGGGTGGCCCGGCTGACCATGACGCCTGAAACTTTGACGGGGGTGAGGGCGGCGACAGGGGTCAACACCCCCGTGCGCCCCACTTGAATGAGGATGTCTTCGAGTTGGGTGACGGCTTGTTCGGTTTCAAATTTATAGGCGGTGGCCCAGCGTGGGGCCTTAGCGGTGAACCCGAGCGCCTGCTGATCGTCGAAGCGGTCGACTTTGATGACGGCCCCGTCAATTTCCCAATCATTTTCTTTTTTATTATCGTATATGGCCGTGCAGGCCGCTTGGATGTCGGCTAATGTGGGGGCAAGGCTGCGTTGTGGGACCACCGGAAGGCCTAAGGTTTCGAGGAAGTGGAGCATCTCGTGGTGGGTTTCAATACCGGGATAAAGACCTTGGTAGAGGAAAATGTCGAGGTTTCGCGAGGCTGCAATTTTGGGGTCGAGTTGCCGCAGTGACCCCGCGGCGGCGTTTCGGGGGTTGGCGAAGCTGTTTTTGAGCGTGGTGTTGAAGACACTGCGACGTAAAAAAACCTCGCCGCGGACTTCAATGGTCACGGGTTGTGTGAGCCGGTGGGGGAGGCTTTTGATCGTACGGATGTTATGGGTGACATTTTCCCCGGTTTTGCCGTCCCCACGGGTGGCGCCTGCAACCAAGAGGCCATTTTCGTAGTGAATGGAGACGGCCAAGCCATCCATTTTGGGTTCAATGGCGAAGGTCACTTGCTGGTCAGGTAAGGCCTTATGAATCCGATCCCAAAACGCCATAAGCTCGTCTTCGGAAAAAATATTACCCAAGGACGGCAAGGGGTGGGTGTGGGTAAACGGCGTAAATTTTTCGATGGCTTGTCCCCCGATTTTATGGGTGGGGGAGTCGGGGTGGACGAGGAGAGGGTGGGCTTGTTCATAGGCCAGTGCCTCACGATACAGGTGATCGTACTGGGCATCAGAAATTTCGGGTTGGTCCTGGGTGTAGTAGCGCGTTACATGGTGATTGAGTTGCGCAATTAATGCCGTGTATTGCTCGTGATTCATGTGGCAATAGCATAGCATAATTGCGGCCTCACGTCCTGGTGTGCTAGAGTCCCAAAATGCGGATTTTTCCTCTTCCTTTGGGGCCCCTTTGTCGGATGGTACGGTATGTGCCGCTGGTACAATTGTGGTCTCGATTGGCACTCACGCTTCGGCGTCAACTCGCAGTCCGTTTTCCCGACTTTTTCGGACATCGATTGACCGGGCAATCTAAGTTGGGACTCCGTGTGAAAGCCTGGATAGCCCCGATCATGCCTGCACGGCAGGGGATTTTGGATTGGGGGGCGTCAGGCGACTTGCGGTTTCGCTATTTGAATGAGACCCGGACCCTCACTTTGCCCATTCACTGGTCGCTGTCAGGGACGGGATCGCGGGCATTGTTGTGGCGGCAGCAGTTCCAGTATATGGAGTTTTTGGAGTCGGTGACGGATGCGCAATTTGAGGTTTTGGTCTCGGATTGGTTGGATCAAAACCCCCCTTTTGGACCGCAGTATTGGTTGGAAGGCTGGAACGCCTTTGTCTTGTCCATTCGGGCAGTGATTTGGATGCAGCAATTGGCGATTCGGCCCGTGTCGGCGGCATTGTGCGCTCGGATGACCGCGTCGCTGATTGACCAGCTTCGATTTTTGACTCGGAATTTGGAGTTGGATATTCGGGGCAATCATATTATGAAAAATATTAAGGCGTTGTTGTGGGCCGGGACAGTGTTTGAGGGGGAGGAAGCCCAGGCTTGGCAGTGTGCTGGAATGCGGCTGTTGGATCAGGAGCTTTCGGTCCAAATTTTGGACGATGGGATGCAGTTTGAGCTGTCGCCGATGTATCATTTGCAAGTCTTTGTGGATGTGATGGATGCTGAGCAGGTCTTGCCAGAAGGCCCCCTCAAAACCCGGACTCAATCGCTTTTGAAAAAAATGGCCCAGGTGGTGGCAGATTTAAGTCGACCGGATGGGGGCGTGGTGGATTTTGGGGATACGGGGATGATCACGTACCCCGCCTCGATGTGTTTGGCGGTGTATCGGCAGCATTATGGGGACGTGGGGTCGCGTTTGAGCGCGGGTTTCTCATTCTGGGATGCCGGCTATTTTGGGTATCGCTCGGAGGCGATGTATTTGTGTGTGGATGGCGGGCGTATTGGTCCCGATGAATTGCCAGCGCATGGGCATGGGGATATTTTTTCGTTTGAATGGTGTGTGGATGGCGAGCGTGTGGTTGTGGACCCGGGGGTGTTTGAATATAACGCCGGGCCCAAGCGGGATTATGGGCGTTCTACAGCGGCGCACAATACCCTGACCTTGGAGGGTGAGGACCAGGCCGAGTTTTTTGGCTCGTTTCGGTTGGGGTATCGGCCGCCCCCGCCAAAGATTTGTTTTTTTTCGACGCCGAACGGGATGCGATTTTTGGGGTGGCATGAGGGGTATCTCCGATTGGCGGGAGAGCCGCGGCATCGGCGGGAATTTGCGTTGGAAGGCCGATGCTTAATGATTCGGGATTTTGTGGTGCATGGGGCGGGGCAGGTGGTGCAAGCGCGGTTACTTTTGGCAGCCAGTTGCACGGTGACGCTTTTGAACGCCAACACGGTGGAGATTCAGACGCCTAAAGGCCGGATTCAAGGGGTGTCTTCTGGTACTATTTCCGTGGAAACAGGGGCTTGGTCCCCAGAATTTGGGGTGGAAGTTTCTGCGCCCCGGCTGGTGATCACGTACGGGAAGGCCCCCTGTTCGGGGATGCTTAGTTTAAGCTCGTAATCTTAGGATATACCGCGTTGCCCTGCCCTGTCCTATTTTTTCTAAGCGCTTTAAATTCACCAATTTTTTAATGATAGATTCAATCGTGCGAACTGAAAGTGGGACTTCAGCGATCACATCCCGACGGCTAAATTCATGTTTCCTTTTAACAATCCATCCCCATAGAAGAAGCTGCTTTTCGGATAGAAGGTGGTCTATTGTATCCCCCGCCATGATACTTAGTGCCTGAGCACTCTGGGTCTTAATTAGTTTTAGAAAAAATAATAGCCATGGCGCAATATCTTCCGAATTTGTTTTCCATGTCGCCTGGGTTTTATTGAGGGCACGGTAATAATCGATTTTGTTAGACTCTATGATGCGCTCATGGGACACAAGCTGTGTGAAAAGATAGCCTTGCTGGAGCAGCATCAAATTGGTTAATAAGCGACTCGTTCTTCCATTTCCATCCTGAAAGGGGTGAATGGCCAAATATTCAAAAATAAAATTAGCCATTAAAATAAGCGGATGCTTTACTTTTTCAGCGATTGCCCAATGGTACCAGGCCAGGAGCTCTTGCATTTCTTTTTTGACCAAATATGGCGGTGTCGGATCAAAAATAATCCCGACAATTGCCCCTGTCGAATCTTTTGCTTCCACCCTATTTGCACCAAATTTATAGCCTCCTTTATGGCGTATATCTTTTTGACTATACTGAAGCATATCTCGATGAAGTTGAAGAATAGTCGATTCACTGATTGGAATATGGGTGTAGTCGTCAAAAATCTGTTCTAAACACTCCAAATACCCTGCGATTTCTTCTTCATCACGCGTTTTGAATTTTTTAATGCGTAGGTTTTGATATAATTTTTCAACCTCAGCATCTGTTAATCGATTACCTTCAATTCGATTGGACGCCCCTGCCGAGGTCACAATCACTGAATGGGTTAGGCGCTCAATGGTTTGTGGCAACAATAATCCTGTGATTCGCCAGCTATTCTTCACCCCATCAATTTCAGAAAGCAGTGCATATACCTCTTCTATTTGGGAGGGCTTTAAATTTAATCGCTGATGAACACGACACATTTTCCAATCCATACTCGTTCTCCACATTCTTAATGTGTGATATTATGTGAGATTGTGTGAGAAAAGTCAAGTCGCTTCAGTTGATGAGACTTGGTTTCATCCCCCCGCAGCCAAGGTCGCAATCGCAAAATGAGACTACTGATTAGGAGGTGCGTTTAATTTAACAGCTTAGTCACCCAGACGATGTACATCGTGAATGGCTTGAAGAAGAGCTGGGCTAAAATGAGGGTTCCGATCAGGCGACCCATCTGAAGCCCGATGACGACGGACCGAACATCATTTTCAGGACGAAGGCCGTGATATGCCTCATCGGTGAGTCGTGCCCCCGATGGATCGACAAAGAGGGTGAGTAGAATCGTGGCGAGGCCATTCACAATCCCGGAGAGTTGGTTGGCCGTGGCGCGCATATCGGGTAAATAGGCGCTGGCCAAGAGGGCGCAGAGCACGCCGATGGTGTAGATGGCCGTGACGAAGGTGTTGAGAATTAAAAAGCCCTTGGGGATGGTTTTGAAGGACACGGATTTGAGGGCATTGAGCTGTGGCCAGCGAAAGGCTTTGCAGAGTTTAACCAGGCTACTGGGTTTGAGGGCGGTGAGGATGATTTTGGGCATGGAGCCATGGGTTTGAAAATTTTGGATGGTGCGGGTAAACAAGGCGACTGAGGTGGGGGCGAGGAAGGTGCCCACCAATGACCCTAAAAACCCACAAAAAATGACAAATCGGAAGGTCCATTCGAGTTGAGGGAGTGCCGCGCTGTGGGTTAACAGCACGGTTTTGTCGACCAGGCTCCCCAACAGTGGGGCTTGGAACATATTCGAGAGCCGGGACACGATCAACGTGGAGGTCACAAAGGACATGGCAATGGCCATACGGCGGGTGCGGATTCCGGCCAAGCGCATGCAATACACCGAGCTTTCGGTG
>JAHFCZ010000073.1 GCA_023249285.1 bacterium
GAAGTTATGGAATCCAACGTAGCCGACATTTTAGAAGATGCCGTGATGGGGATTTCCGGGATCAAAGAAGTGTCATCTTCGTCCTTGCAAGGGCAGACCACGATTACGATTGAATTTGAGCTGAATAAAGATATCGATGTGGCCTTGCAGGAAGTGCAAAGCAAGATTGCGGGTGCGCAACGGAATTTGCCCCAAGATTTGGACCCGCCTACGATTTCGAAAACGAACCCCGAAGACCAACCGATTATGTGGGTGGCCTTGTCTGGGACCCGTCCGCTCCGGGAAATGATGACCTATGCGAAGGACCATTTGAAAGATCAATTTTCGACTGTCTCTGGGGTCGGTGAGGTTATTTTAGGGGGGTATATCGCCCCGAGTGTGCGGATCTGGGTGGATCAAACCAAGCTCGACTCTTTGGAGCTTACGGCTCTTGATGTGATCAATTCTGTCCAAGCCCAACACAGGGAAGTCCCTGCCGGATACTTGGAGAATCCGACTCAGGAGCTCAACGTCCGGGTGATGGGTGAGGCCAAGACGATAGATGATTTTTCAACGATCTTTTTGACAGCTCGGGGGGGGACGCCGTTGTGGCGGGATATCCGGTTGGGTTCTGTGGCTCAGGTGGAAAATGGATTGGATGATGTGCGGCGGATTTCACGGTCCATGCACCACGCGGCCGTAGGGTTTGGGATTCGGAAACAACGGGGTGTGAATGCGGTTGAAGTGGCAGGTGCGGTCAAAGAAAAGCTCAAGACCCTCCAAAAAGAATTGCCGCCGGGCATGGCCTTGAATGTGGTCTTTGATACAACCCAATTTATCCAGCAATCCACGCACGAGCTCACTACGACCCTGATTTTATCCGCGATTTTGACTTCGATAGTTTGTTGGATCTTTATGGGCTCTTTGAGCTCGGCCTTTAACATTATTTTGGCGATCCCCACCTCCATTTTGGGGACCTTTATCTTCATGTACTTTTTCGGATTTACCCTCAATACCTTTACCTTGTTGGGCCTGTCCTTGGTCATCGGGATTGTGGTTGATGACGCGATTATGGTGCTGGAAAATATCGTGCGCTATCACGAGCTGGGCTTTAGTCGGGTCAAGGCTGCGATTGTCGGGGCCCGGGAAATTACCTTTGCGGCCTTGGCGGCGTCGGTGGCGATTTTGGCGATCTTTGTGCCCGTTATTTTTATGAAGGGGATTATCGGGAAATTTTTCTTCCAATTTGGGATCACGATTTCGGTAGCAGTCTCGCTGTCGTTGTTGGAGGCGTTGACCTTGGCCCCCATGCGAAGTTCCCAGTTTTTGAATGTGGCCCACGACGGATTCGTGGCCAAAGCTGTGGATGGATTGATGCATGCCCTGACCACTACGTATCGCCGGATTTTAGCGGCTTGCTTGAATCATCGGGTGCTGGTTCTTTTGGCGGCTGTTACCTTTTTTGTGGGGTCTATTTTTGCGGTGAAACTCGTGAAGGGGGAATTTGTCCCCCCTCAAGATCAAAGCCGATTTTTAATTCGTGTTCAAACGCCGCTTGGCTCTTCCATCCACTTCACCGATAAAGTGATGCAGGATTTGGAACATCGGTTGGTGAAGCTCCCGGGTGTGAAATCCTATTACGCTGCCGTGGGCGGGTTTGGGGGTGGGCAGGTGAATACGGGGATGCTGTTTGTGACCTTAGTGCCCCAAGGCGAACGACCGATGACCCCAAAAGGGCGGGTGACGCAGGCGATGGCGATGCAACAGGTTCGAAAAGGGTTTAAAAAGCTACCGGGGGTCGAGAAAATTGGGGTCCAGGATTTGTCCTTGTCTGGGTTTTCGCCGCAGCGGGGCTACCCTGTGGAGTTTAGCCTCCGGGGTGGAAACTGGGATGCCTTGGGCAAGCTCAGTGAAAAAATCCGTCAACAACTGGAAGCCACTGGGGTGATGGTCGACGTGGATTCGGATTATTTGTTGGGGGCGCCGGAAGTCCAAATTGTGCCGAATCGGGGGCAAGCCTTGGCCCGTGGCGTGAGTGTCCAATCGATTTCGGATACCGTTGAGGCCTTGGTGGGTGGGTTGCGGATCGGTAAATATACGGAGGTTGGGAAGCGAAACGATATCCGGATCCGGCTGTTGGCCTCTCAGCGTCAGATGCCGGACCAAATCAAATCCTTGTGGGTCCGCAATATCCACGGTGAATTGGTGCGGCTGTCGGATGTGGTGACCATTACCCTCAAACCGTCTTTGACCACCATTACCCGTAAAAATCGGGAACGCGCGATTGGTATTTTCGCGAACGTTGCCCCGGGCCATTCGCAAAACGAAGCCCTTCAAAAAGTCCAAGCCCTGGCCAAGACCTTGCCGGATGGCTATCGCTTGGTGATGTCGGGGTCAGCCAAAACCTTCCAAGACTCCTCGCAAAGCCTTTTATTTGCCTTGCTCTTCGGGTTGATTGTGGCTTATATGGTCTTGGCCTCCCAATTCAATAGCTTTATCCATCCGTTCACGGTGTTGTTGGCCTTGCCGTTTAGTATTTCAGGGGCCTTCTTTGCCTTGTTGCTCACCGGCCAGACCCTGAATTTGTACAGTATGATTGGGATCTTGTTGTTGATGGGATTGGTGAAGAAAAACGCCATCTTGTTGGTGGATTTTACCAATGAGCGACGTCGTCAGGGGATGGGTGTTCGTGAGGCGTTGCTGGAGGCGTGTCCGATCCGGTTACGGCCGATTTTGATGACCTCGATTGCGACGATTGCAGCGGCGGTTCCGCCTGCGTTGATGGTGGGTGCCGGCTCCGAAACCCGGGTGCCAATGGCCGTGGTGATTATCGGGGGGGTGTTTGTCTCCACCGTGTTGACCTTGGTGGTTGTTCCTTGTGCGTATAGCTTGATGTCACGGCTTGAGAATAAAACCCATGAGGCGGAGCTTAAAGAGGCTTTTGAAGAGGCGATACCCTAGACAAGCGATGTTAGAGAAATGTCCAAAGGGCGCATTTCTTAGGCTGTCACGGGTTCAACCCCACCCCTAGCCCCTCCCCATTTTTTCAAAATAGAGAGGGGAACCCCAATAAAAAATCTAAATTCAAGCTCCCCTCTCTATTCCCAGAGGGAATGGGGAGGGGTTGGGGGTGGGGTTGGGGTTGAAGGGCTAACAACAAAAAGGGCTGACCCGAAAGTCAGCCCTAATGTTATTGATTTGCTGTCGTCCTATTATTTAGGGTCGCAACACTTACATAGTCCTGAGAAAGTCTTTTTCAACCCACCCAACACGATTAACGTTGGCCAAATGATCCCAACTAATTCTCCTGAGATCACTCCTAGGTGCCCCAGCAAGAAGGTCAAACCAAACAATACAATCAAGATGCCGATTGTTTTATGACAAAAACAACCGCAACATGACCCTGTTCCGCAATCTGTACCCATAATTGTCCTCCTTTAGTCATCTTCAATATAAAACAAAGCTCCTGATAGAAGCTTTTGAAATGCCTTGTCGCGCTGGGCATACGAGGAATTTCAAAAACGTCTACAGGATGCTACTAGTTTATCATAGGTGGTGAGATTCCCAATACTGAACCTCACTATTTACTTGCCAATCATGTCCTTCATGGTAATTTTTAGGCCTCCTAAAATCACCAATGTGGGAAGTATCATCTCAACTAGGCGTGGACTGAAGATGCCTAGAGCCCCTAAAAGTAGGGAAACCCCATACAGCACCACTAGAATACCAAATGTTCTGTCAAATACGTCTGAATAGTCCATTACTGTCCTCCTTTACCTTAATAATAAGCCTGAACGAAATAAAACACTGGGAATCTCACCATTGTGGATTCTACCCGTTTTCTGAAGCGCTTAAACATTCATGCTATTATCAACAGTGGTGGCATTCCCCTCAAAATTAAGGACATTTCGGTGATACTCGCATTGGATTTGGGTACAACAGGTAACCGAGCGATTGTATTCGATGCGTCTTGGAACGTGGTGGCGAGCGCGTACCGTGAATTTGAACAACTTTTTCCGCAACCCGGCTGGGTCGAGCATCGACCCGCGGATATTTTGAGTGCGTTAAGACGTGTGATTGACCAGGTGTTGCACCAGGTCGACGGCCGCAAAATTAGCGCTGTTGGGGTGACCAATCAACGGGAGACCGTTGTCCTGTGGGATGCCCAGACGGGGGAGCCTGTCTACAATGCCATTGTCTGGCAGTGTCGGCGCACGGCAGAGCGATGCCGCGCTTTGGCCGAACACGCCCCGATGATTAAAGCGAAAACAGGTCTGCCCTTGGACCCTTATTTTTCAGCCACCAAAATGGCTTGGATTTTAGAGCATGTGCCCGCGGCGAAGCGCTTGGCTAAATTGGGGCGGCTGCGATGTGGGACGATCGATGCCTGGGTGATCTGGGAGTTAACCGCCGGGGCGTCTTTTGTCACCGATCCGTCCAATGTTTCCCGGACGATGCTCTATGATCTGAGCACTGGGGCCTATGACCCGGAGCTTTTGAATTTATTTGGGATTCCCCCGGCCAGTCTGCCTGGGGTCTTGCCCAGTGATGGGGCATTTGGGCGTGTGGACCCGAAATGGGGGTTTTCGGCGCCGATTTGCGCGGTGATGGGAGATCAACAATCGGCCTTGTTTGCCCAATGTGGCGAGTCTGAAGGCGTGGTTAAAAATACATATGGAACCGGGTTGTTTGTGGTGACCCCGACGGCGAGGCCGGTATGGGCGGATCATTTGGTGACGACTGTGGCCTGGGAACGTGCGGGGACGCGTTGGTATGCCTTGGAAGGCAGTATTTTTGTGGGGGGGTCGTTGATCCAATGGCTCCGTGATCAATGCCGATGGGTGGCGTCGGCTGAGGACTCGGAGGCATTGGCCCAAAGTGTGCCGGACAGTGGGGGTGTGATGGTGGTGCCCGCATTTGTGGGTCTGGGTGCGCCCTATTGGTGTTCTGAGGCCCGTGGGGCGATTTTTGGGCTGACGCGAGGCACTAGCCCTGCGCATATTGTCAGGGCCTCTCTAGAGGCTTTGGCCTATCAGAGCGCCGATGTGATTGACGTGATGGCGCAGGCGTTGGGGGTGGACCGGTTTTCAGCACTGCGGGTGGATGGTGGGGCGAGCCATAATGCGTTCTTGATGCAGATTCAAGCGGATTTGATTGGATCGGTGGTGGAACAGCCAAAATTTTTAGAATCCACGGCCTTGGGGGTGGCAGGGATGGCGGCGATGACTACTGGGGTGTGCACGGACGCGGCGTTTCGCATGTCCAATCCTGTGCAACGCTCATTTTCGCCCCGGCCATTGTCGGGTGATTTGAGCTTGGCGCGGTGGCGGCGGGCGGTGCGGCAGGTGGTGGAGCTGGCCCATGACAACCGTTGATTTATTGGTGGTGGGGGGTGGTATTAATGGGGTGGCGATTGCCTTGGATGCGGCCGCGCGCGGGTTGCGAGTCTGGCTGGTAGAGCAACAAACGATTGGCAGTGGCACTAGCTCCAAAACCTCAAAATTGGCACATGGCGGGCTGCGGTATTTGGAGCAGTTGCAATTTAAAGTCGTGAGGGAATCGTTGCGGGAACGGGATACGTTGCTTGATCAGTATCCTCAGTTTGTTAAGCCCATGCCCTTTGTGGTGCCCGTGTATGGGCGCCATCCTTGGCCGGCTTGGAAGCTGGGTTTGGGGCTGACGGTCTATGATTTCTTGGCTAAAAAACATCGGCTGCCGGGGCATGAACGCTTGACCCCGATGTATGTGTCCCATCGATTTGCAGGTTTAAATGCCAAGGGCCTTACAGCCGGGTTTCGGTATTTTGACGCCCAAATGGATGATTTGGGACTCCTCAAATTTTTGGCCAAACGGGCAGAATCTTTGGGGGTTATGATCTCAGAATATTGTTATTTTGAAGGTCCTGTTTTTGAGCAAGGGCGGGTGGTTGGCGGACGCTTGTCGACCCGAGATGGGAGCTTTGATTTTAAAGCGAAAATGGTGGTGCAGGCGATGGGGCCCTGGTCACCCGGGGTGAAGCCCTCCAAAGGGGTGCATCTGGTCTTACCTGCCATGCCGTTTTCAGAGGCATTGTTGTTGGCTGCCCCCCAGGATGGGCGGGTATTTTTTGTGATTCCCTGGGAAGGTAAAACGTTGGTGGGGACGACGGAGACGGCGTATTCGGGATTACCGGAATTGGTGCGGGTTGAGCCTGAGGATGTGGCGTATTTGATGCAGGCCTTTCACCATTATTTTCCGACCTATTTCCCTGGGGAGTCCTCTATTTTTGCGTCTTTTGCAGGGGTGAGGCCCTTGGTGGATCCCGGGGTAGGGGGGTTGGGGAGTGCGAGCCGAGATTTTCAGCTGGATCGCTCGGTGCCCGGGATGTTGCGGGTGTTTGGGGGGAAATATACGACGCATCGTGTCGTCGCGGAACAGGTGGTGAATGAAGTTGTTCGGCAGTTGTCGAGGGAAGGGGCTTGGTTATGATTTTACATTCCGCATTGGCTCAGCGTGGTTGGTATCCCACACGGGGCTTGGCCTTACGGGATTGGATGGCGGGGATAGCCTTGGGGTCTCGGGTGACTTGGCCTCAAATCACGGGTGTGATTATGCCCCATGCAGGGTATGCGTATTCAGGTAAAACGGCGATGCAAGTGATGGCCCAATTGGTGGGACGGACGTACTCACGCATTATTATTTTGGGGCCTAGCCATTTTGTCCGACTTAAAGACCAGCTGGTGATTCCCATGGGCACCGGATTGGAAACCCCCTTGGGGGTGGCTCAGTGGGATTTGGCGGCCTTGGCGCAGTTACGGATGTCGCCGGGGGTGGTACAGGTGCCGAGCGTGGATGAGCAAGAACATAGTGTGCAGATTGAGGTCCCGTTTTTTCAGGCTTTTTTTCCAGGGGTTCCACTAGTGCCGCTGGTGGTGGGGGAGCTTACCCCGAAAGGTTTTGACCGGATGGCCACTTTGCTCGACCAAATTTGTGAGCCAGGGACCTTGTTGGTGGTGAGTTCGGATTTCACGCATTATGGACAAAATTTCCGATATATTCCGTTTGAGGATCGGGTTCCGGATCGGATTCAATCCTTGGATTTTGAAGTGATTGAGGCCTTGGAGTCGGGGGATTTTGACGCGATTTCCACCCGGTTTTCTGAAAAGCAACGGACCATTTGTGGGGAAGTTCCGATTCGATTAATGATGCATGTGTTGTCGGGCCATAGGGGCCTCTGTGTGGATTATGAATTGTCGGGGATCACGACGGGTGATTTTACCAATTGTGTGGCCTACTCGGGGATGATTTTTGGGGGAAACCATGATTGAGGTGGATGCCCAGGCCAAACGCGAGATTGTGGGGCTCGCAAGGGAAGCCATCGAAGGGTACCTGGAGACGGGGGCCTACCATGCGCCGCATCAGGTGCCGCATCGCGACATTTTAGAGGCGGGATTCGGGGTGTTTGTGACGTTAACGAAGGGCCCGGAAAAAGAATTGCGGGGGTGCATCGGGCGGTTGGAATCTCGGGGGCCCTTGTGGCGGACACTGATGCAGTGTGCGGTGGGGGCGGCGTTTGAGGATTCCCGGTTTTCACCTGTGACCCGGGCAGAATACCCCGATTTGCACGTCGAGGTCTCGCTCTTGAGTCCGTTAACGCCCATTTACAATACCAACGAAATTACGTTGGGGACGCATGGGGTGGTGATGATGAAGTCTGGAAAATCCGCGGTGTTTTTACCGGAAGTGGCGGTCATGGAAGGCTGGGATGTGACGACACTGTTGACCCGATTGTCCCAAAAGGCCGGACTGCCTGGGGAGGCTTGGCGGTCCGGGGCGGCGTTTCGGGTGTTTACCAGTGAAAAATTTGGCGATTGAACGCGTAATGGTGGGCTTTAGGACAGATCCTATGTGGTGGCGGCCACATTTCGAGCAGCTCTTATTTTCATTGCTGCGTCAACAACTTGACCTAGGGTGAGCGCTCCATACGTCACAGAAGCTGTGACTGCTGCTGGGATCCCAACTATCTCCAATAAAGACGGGGCTAGTGTTGCAAGAGCTGCGCTACCCACCACTCTACTGATGTTATCAAAAACATTGGTAGCATTGGGAGGAATGGCGGAAACAAACGCTTGTTGTCCTTGGCTTGAGGCGCTTGGTATCGTAGAGCTAGCAGCCGCTAGCGCGATATTTACACTCGCTGCGAAAGCAAGTGTAGGTAGGGATAGCTCTGGCATTTGTATCACTGCGCCGACAGCGGCTGCCGCTAGCGAGTAGTCAGATCTGGTAGCCTGTTGAATCCGA
>JAHFCZ010000153.1 GCA_023249285.1 bacterium
GGGAAGCCAGTCGGACTGGACGGTCATGAAGGCTGCCGCTGACATATTGGGGGAGTTTGGGATTGAGATTGAGAAAAGGGTGGTCTCCGCCCATCGGACCCCGACTTGGATGGTGGAGTTTGCCCAAACTGCGGCAGATCGCGGGATTTGTGTGATTATTGCCGGTGCCGGTGGTGCTGCCCATTTACCTGGGATGGTTGCGGCGATTACCCCCTTACCGGTGATAGGGGTGCCGGTGAAATCCTCCAATTCTCTGGAGGGGTGGGATTCGATTTTATCTATTTTGCAAATGCCCGGCGGGGTGCCGGTGGCAACCGTAGCGTTGAATGGTGCAAAAAATGCGGGGATCCTTGCGGCCCAAATGTTGGGGGTAGCGGATCTCGGGATTAGAGCCCGCGTGCAGGCCTATAAAGAAGGCCTTGCACAACAGGTATTAGATCATTGCGACTTACCAGCCTAAGGGCTAGTAGGTGATTTTGACGGTGCCGCCACTGATGGTGCACTGACAACCGAGGCGCTTTGCACCTTCCATACCAAGGTCTTTTTCTTCGTCATTTAATCCTGAGAAGTTGTCCATACCTTCTACGACTTCGATTTCGCAGGTGCCACAAACACCGTTGCTGCAACCGATTGGAACCCCAGCTTCTTCGATAGCGTCGACGATCTTGGCGCCATCTTCGAGTTCTATTTCTTGGTCGTTAATGATCAAAATAGCCATTTGATTACTTCTCCTGATGGTTTGAGTACTGGGCCGGTTTATTCTAGGAAACTGAGCTGGATTCGTCAAACACGATTGCGTTTTTCAAAGTCCTTCATAAACTCGACCAATGCTTTGACGCCTTCGATCGACTGCGCATTGTACAAAGACGCACGTAAGCCGCCCGCGGAGCGATGGCCTTTGAGTTCGTTTAGACCGCGTTGGGTGGCTTCTTTGACGAATTGGGCTTCGAGGTCTTCTTGGTTGCCGTGAACGCGGAAGACGACGTTCATTTTGGAGCGATGCCCAATGGCATTGGGGCAGTGGTAGAAGGGGCTTTCTTCGATGGCTTGGTAGAGCAAGGCTGCTTTTTCTTCGTTTCGGGCTTCGATGCCGGCAAGACCGCCTTGTTCGTCGATCCATTGGAGGACCAATCCCATGATGTAGATCCCAAACGTCGGGGGGGTATTGTAGAGCGAAATGTTTTTGATATGGGTGCGGTAGTTGAGCATGGCGGGGAGGTCAGCAGAGGCACGCTCGGCCAAATCCTTGCGAATGATGACGAGGGTGAGGCCGGAGGGCCCGAGGTTTTTCTGAGCGCCGGCAAAAATAACGCCGAATTTTTCGACATCCACGCGACGGGACAAAATGTCCGAGGACATGTCACAGACCAAGGGTACAGCGCCGGTGTCGGGGAATTGGGTGCTTTGGGTGCCGTAAATCGTGTTGTTGGAGGCCATGTGGACATAAGAGGCATTGGGGTTGAATAGGTCGGGTGTCAGTTTGGGGATGGCTCTGAACCCTTCGGCTTCGCCAGAGGCTACAATGGTGTACGGGGCGACTTTTTGGAGCTCCTCGATGGCTTTGGCGGTCCACACGCCGGTGTGAATCACATCTACGGGTTTGTCTTTGAGATAAAGATTCATGGGCAACATGGAGAATTGGAGGCTGGCCCCCCCTTGAAGGAAGAGCACGGCATAATTTTCGGGGATCCCCATAATGCGGCGGAGGTCTGCCTCTGTGCGGTTGAGAATGCCTTCGAAGACCTTAGACCGGTGGCTCATCTCCATCACTGACATCCCAGAGTCTTGGTAGTTGAGGAGCTCAGATTGGGCTTTTTCAAGGACAGATAATGGGAGGGTTGCTGGCCCGGCAGCAAAGTTAAAAATACGTTGACTCATCAGAGACTCCTTTACGGATGATTTAGTGGACGGTGACAACACGGATGCTATTAATCCCATTCGATTGGCCGATCGGGATTCCTGCAGTGACCACGACATAATCACCCGAGGCAATGATGTCGAGGGCCTTGGCGTTTTTGACGGACAGGGCAATCATGTCGTTCCAACGGTGAATGTCCCGGTATTTTTTGGGTAATAACATGGGGGTTACGCCCCGATAGAGTGTCATCCGTTGGCAAATGCGCTCGCTATCGGTGGGGGCAATAATGGGAATGGCAGGGTTGAGCTTGGATGCGATGAGGGGGGTGTTCCCGGAGCTGGTGAAGGCCATGATAATTTTGGCGCCATTTTCTTGGGCGATTTCGTCTGCGGCTTTGCAGCAGGAGGTCGCAAGGTTGTGCTGGACGAAATGGGAGCGTCGGAAATGGTCGAGCTTGATGTCCACCATGTGTTTGTCGGTGGCGTCACAGATGCTGACCATCGTTCGAATAACGTTGGGCGGGTTGACCCCGACGGCTGTTTCTCCGGACAACATCACGGCATCACAACGGTCGTAGATGGCGTTGGCCACATCAGAGACTTCCGCACGGGTCGCTGTCTCGTTTTGGATCATGCTTTCGAGCATTTGGGTGGCCACAATGACCGGTTTAATGCGTTTGTTGGATTCACGAATGATCATTTTTTGGGATTTGGGAACGTTTGCGATGCCGATTTCAACCCCGAGATCGCCACGGGCGACCATAATG
>JAHFCZ010000007.1:0-24860 GCA_023249285.1 bacterium
AGCTCGGGGATGTCGGCGGCAGAATCCCGGTAATGCACGAGAATCGGGAGGCCGGCCTGGAGATACTCGCGAGTTTTCAAGGGGCTGGCTTGGGTGAGGCCGATTAAATCGAGGCGGAAGGACCCGATCCCAAACTCACATTGGGTGTAGAGGGTGTGGAGCTGATCCGGGGGGAGTTCTCCGAGTGCCTGAACTTGGTCTGAGGGCGGGAGGTTGGGGTAATGTCCGACTAAAAGGAGCTGGATTTGGGGGTACTGTTGCAATAGCGTGAGGATTTCAGGGACGCCGTGCCAGGGGTAGCCATTGCCGACGAAAATGGCTTTCACCCCACCCCCGGCCCCTCCCCATTCCCGCTGGGAATAGAGAGGGGTGACCCCATTTTGAATGGTATGAATGCGGGTGCTGGGGATTCCCCAAGCGTGGACCATGTCAGCGAGTTCGGGAGTCACACTCACGTGGTGGAGGGGGGTGAGTGCAAAAAGCTGGGTGAATGCCAGATGAAGGATGCGTTCAATGGGCCTTTTAAGGGTCTGTAGCTCATTTTTGAGATTGATGTTGTGCTCTATGATGACCGGCTTAAAAAATGCGACTAGGGCTGCAAAAAGGGTGAGTGTGATGAATTTGGGATTGTAGCGGATGTAGACCACATCGGTGCTGGGGCGAAATAGGGTGAACAGTGTGCAAAAGGTGTAGGTGAGGGTGGTGTATAGTTTGGTGAGCGGGGTGGCTTGGGGGTCAAAGCTGAAGCTATGGGCACGCAGGGTGTAGCCTAATGCTGTGAACGCGGCGGCTTGCCCGAGGTATTTTTGGTTGAGGCCGGGATGGTGGCGGCTGGCACCAAAACAATAACCGAGGATCATCGGGGGCTCAGGGTGGGGGGCTTGGTCGCGACGGCTTCGACGAGAGGGAGCAGCTGGTCTTCGGAGAGATTTCGCCAGTAGATATGCCAATCCTCTCGCTTGATGCAGCCCTCACATTCTCGTAAATAAAAGGTGTTGAGGGGGTTTTGAGGGGTGGAGCGCCAAATGAGTTGCGGGTATTTTTTGGTGACTTTTTGCCAGAGACTTTTGCCCAAGCCGGTGCCGGCACAGATCTTGGCCACCGCAAATTTATCGAGGTAGGGAATACCTAAAATTTCTTGGACAATCGCCACGCCTTCATAGTCTTTTTGGTAGAAAATGGTCTTGAAGTCTTGGTTAAAATAGTCCTCGTGGAGGGTTTTTTCAAAGGCTTCTTCCAAGAGGAGACGGATTTTTTTCTTGTTGAGTTCGTCAATGTCCGTGGTGGATTCCACCAGATGGTGTTTAATAAAAGTGCCGTGGCCTTTGAGCGTAAAAATCTCTCGGAGCAGATTTTGGGCCGAGGTTACGACGACGGCGGTGGATGGGATTTTTTTGATGAAGTCTTTGATTTTCCGGACTTGGGGTTTCATGCTCGGATGGAGCTCGACACTGGTGTCGGTGCTGGCGGAGACATTGAGAAAGGGGATAATCTGGAGGTGTTTGTCCAGAATCCCGCCATCGGCGTTGAGGAGGATGTATTTTTTGGGCTTAATGCGTTTGACCAGGGTTTCGGCGATTTGATGGGCGCTAATGAGGTGCGGGACCCCATTTTTGAGACATACAGGATGGATGATCGGGGTGTTGGATTTGGCGAGACTGCGGTTGATTTGGGCGTGGTTAAAGACCAAATGGTGGGTATTCGGGTGGGTGCTTAGGACATCGTAGAGGACTTGGATATGTCCTTTTTTGCGGCGTACGGCCCGGATGAGCTTTTGTGAGGTGAGGGTAAAATTACGCTTGAATTGGATTTCTTCGGCCTTGCTGAGCTTGTCAGGGGCCAAGAGATCCAAAATCAAAATGGGGTAGATCCCCAGCCGATTGATCAGGGCAATGTTTTCGGCCAGGGTCTCGAGGTCGGATTTGATGACGTCCGCACGGATGGTGATCAGTGCGAATTTATAGCGTGGGATCCCTTGGAAGGCCTTGAGAAAGAGCTCAACCTCTGTTGTTTTTCCCACTCTTTTAAAAAACGAGAGAAGCAGTTTTTTCACCGCCGTTATTTATATCCTTTTTCCCAGTCAATAAGCTTTTCGATTTGGACTTCGTATTTTGGAGAGAAGGCGAGGTAGGAGGCGAATTCTTTGCGGGTGATCGTTTGGTTATCGCCTGGGGCTTGGGTGTCGTCGACGATGCCCGCGTTATTAAACAAGGTCAAAATTTCACCCAAAGTCATGGGCTGGTCTGGTTTGAAGGTGCCGTCGGGGAAGGCGAACATGATCCCGTTTTGGAGGGAGGCTTGGATGTAGGCGGCATCGGGGTCGGTGGGGGGCACATCAGAGAAGAACGAGGCTTCGTTATTGTCCAAGGGGATCTTTTTGAGTTTGACGATGGTGCGGGCGACATAACGACGGGTGACCAGCTCGTTGGGGTGGAAATTGCCATCGATTTCGGGGCCTAGTACTCCCAACGTGGCCATAAATTCTACTTCTCGACGCTCTTTGATTTGGCGGTTGAGGTCGGGGAAGGTGATGAGACGTAGAATGCGGGCGGTGTAGGTCAGATCGTCGCCCAGGTAGGGTTTGATCACTACTTTTACGAGGTTTTTCCCGGGCTTGAGTTTGATTTCGGAGGCGAACTGATTTTTGGCGTCCACTGCCACGGCCTGGCCATTGATTTGCGCGCCACGGGTTTCTTTGGCGAGGCTGCCCAAGAACCGGAGATTTTCTTGGTAATGGACGGTTTTATCCTGCGGGAAGGTAATGGCGGCGAAGAAATTGTGGGGTTCATCGGGGCTTGCATTCCCGGCTTTATCCCGCGCGGACAGGTTGATCTTGGAGAAAGTGGTGGGCAATTGAGAATTGCTGCGGAGTTCGGCGGGGAGCGGGGTACGGGCGATCCAGTTGCTGAGCGTGGTTTTGTTGAAACTGAGGATGACATTGCCGAGGTTGCCGGTGACGACGCTGAGGTCTTCAGATCCTTCCACTGACGCAACAAGGAAGTGGCCTTCGGGGTAGATTTTGACATCCAACTTAGGCGGAATCGAGTCGGAATTGACCATGACGGGGTCCGAGTTGGACACGTTTTGTTGCTCGATCGAATAGGCCGATACATAAATCATATTTTTGCCCTCCGAGAGAGGGAAATTGGTAAAACGCCAGTTGCCGTAGCGGTCCGAGTGAATGGTACGGCTCAAGGAGCGGTTGTTGAAGATTTGGATGGTGGTATTTTTGGGGCCGACACCGGCAAGTTGCACCACTTTTTGCTGGGTGGTGAGTTCTTCCAATGGGGTGAAAATCTGGGGGGTTTTGGGCTTGGATTCGCCAAGGATGGACACGGAGAAGTTGATATTGGGATCGAGGTCAAAAGGGTAGGTGTTTTGGGTGTAGCTAATGTCCAAGCGAAGACCGAAGCTGCCCGCGGTTACTGCATCTGAAATGTTTTCAAATAAGAGCCCCGTTCCGAGGCTAAATTTTGAAAAAGAACTCACCGTGGAGCCGCGTAATGCAATGCCCCGATGGGGCCAGTATTCTGCCCCAAAGGCGATGCTGTCGACGGTGTTGTTGGCAAAAATGGAGAGTGAATCATCCCAGAGGTCGGCCCTTGCGCCTAGGAAAAATTGGGGTTGGAGAAAGCCTTCGTCGTTGACGTGCTCACCGGTCACGGCGTCGGTGAGATCCCAGACTGCAGTCGTAGACAGGAGGTTGTGGAAGGCTGCGGCGATGTGGACTTTTTCGAGAGGGCTGTCGCTGAAGTGGTAGGTGCCAATACTCCCCACGTCGATGCCAAAGGCGGTTCGGGAGTTGGTGTTAATGGTTTGACGGAGCATTTTGAGGCCAGCCCCTATAGATAGAATGCTAAATCCAGAGATGTCGAATAGGTCGGTGGCCCCAGTGAAATAGAGCATGTCGAATCCGGCCCCGTAGGTGGACAGCGATCGAATGCGGCTGAAATCTTGAAGATAGGTCCGATCAATGTTGTTGGTTTGCAGGGAGCCGTAGGAGAGCCCGAGGGCAATGTTTTGCTTGAGGCGGCCTTGGAAGGAGATCGGGGCTTCAAAGTCCCAGCCGGTGTTGATGAGCAGGTAATCGAATTCCCCCAACACCCGTTGCGAGGAGGCTGAAAAGGGCATGACGTCTTTGCTACCCATCGCGGCGGGGTTGATCATGACGGAGCTGATGTCCCCAAATAGGGTGGGATTGCTCCCCCCTAAGGTGGCGGCACGGGCCCCGATCCACATGGGTTGCGGGCTGATAATGGCGCGGGAAGATTGGCCCCAAAGTGGGGTGGTGAGCAGGAGGAGGGCGACTAACCCACAGAGTTTTTTCATTTAGTACACCGCAAATTTCGTGGTTGAAATGACTGTGTGGCCAGCGCTGTCGGACCCGACGATTTTACAGATATAAATCCCAGGCCCAATCACGTTGGCCAGTCCACTCAGGAGGCTGGTGTCATCTGCGGGGACTTTGGCATTGGCGGCAGAGGCCATGAGCTTATACCCGGCGCTTGAGAAGCTCGTGTTCCCAGACCAGACCAAAGAGCCTAAGTGGTTGTAGACATAGAGCTTTATAGTGGCTGGGGTGGTGAGGTTGACGCCAAAATACAAGGCTTGACCGCCACGGGCAGGGTTGGGATAGAAAAGGGGCTCGGTGATCCGTAGCGGGCTATTAGAATCTGAAATGAGGAAGGTGATGGTGGCTGGGGAAAGGGATACCCCTTCCAGGTCCTTGGCGGTGATGACGATGGAGCCATCTTGGGTGCCCACGTTGGTGATGGTCATGACCCCGGTGCTGCTGTTGTAGCTGTAGGAGGACAACGTGGCGGATCCATCACTGACTCGGGGAAGGTTGGCGCCATTGAGGGCGACGGTGAAGGCGGTGCTATCTAGGGTTTTACCCGTGTTTTGGAAATAAATTTTGAGCGAAGAGCTCTGCGGCACGGCATTCTTGGTGAAAAAAAGATGGGTGACTGAGCCCGAAATGCTTTCCATGGATTTGATGTAGTCGGGGAGGGTCCATGTGTAGTTGGGAGTTACGGTTTGGACGGTGAGGAGTAGGGTGGGGGTTGCGGCACCGACCCAGCCGCTGGTGGTGGTATTGTCCTGGTAGCGGCTTAAAATCGCAGTAGGGGTTCGGGTTTCTTGTGCGCTGGCGGCGACTTGGTATTGGACAGACCCATCAATGACGACGGATCCGGCTTGGGCTGCCCGGACAAATTTTGCGGCGTAGGTGACCACTTGAGAGCTGGCGGCTGCGAGCGTGAAGCTTGAGGCCGAAATGCCAGAGAGTTTGTAATTAAATTGGGAGGAGACATCCCCACCCGCAAGGCTACCGAAGTAAAAGCGTGGCTGGATGTCGAGTATATTGATAGCGGAGCTGGAACTGTTTGTGAGTTCAAACGTGATATTGAAGGTGGTCGAGGTGGGATTACTCGGCGCAGTGGAGGTAATGGCGAGGGCCAGTGATTTGTCTTTGACGGCAATTTGGGCGGGGTTTAAGGGTGGTGCGGGGGTTTGTCCCCCAAATACGATGGCGCTGCCGCTGCTGCTGGTGCCAGACATACTGGAGAGTTGTGCTCGGAGGGAGGGGTTGGCGGGGTCGGTGTCGACGGTTGCATTTTGACCGACATCGTAGAGCAAAATGAAGTAGTTTTCACCCGAAGACAGCGAAACGCCATTGAGCGTGGCTTCCGTGGTAGTCACTAAATTACTATTCGAGGCAATAAATACATCATTGGCGTCAAAAACACCTAAGGGGGCCTTGTCTTGGTAAAGCCATACCCGATTGACCCCTTTGCCGTTGTTGAAATAGGTGCTGGATTCGTTTCGGATGGTGATGGAGGCAGAGGCAAAGGCGGCGGTGGCGTTGAGTTGGAAGGTCATCATGGGGACTTTTTGGCGGCCTCGGACGACAATGGCGGGGCTCGGGGTGATAATGTTGGTGCTGCTGATGGCCACATTGGTGGCTGAGACATTCACGGTGACCGCTGGTGAAGCGGGTTTAGTACCGGTCAACACGATGTCTTGGGTGGTGATGGTGTTGCTATTCGGAAATGAAAAATGGGTGAAGCCGGCACTGTCTTGGAGCTGGGCCACGACTTTCTGACGACCGACGCTCAGATTGCCGAGGTTGTAGACCACAAAAAAGCGTTGAGAACGACTTAAGGCATAGGTGGTGGCGGTGGGGTTGAATGAGGGAATTGCGAGGAAGCTTCGACTGCTTTTGGTGATGGGGACATCGACCCGGTCATTTTGGTTGCCATTCCCCAAGGTGAGATCCCCAACGAGGGTATCAACAGATCCAATCCCGTCAAAATCGCCGTTGCCGTTGTCTTGGAAAATCCGCACGCGTGTGACCCCGTCAACGGCGGAGGGGTTGGTAATGAAGGGGATGGTGGTAGAGCTGTTGCTGTTGTCTTGGGAGTTTCGAATGGAGATGGTTTCGATATTCATGGTGGTTTGATAGGCCAGGAAGTTGAATTGCAAAATGGGAAGAATCGTCCCGGAGCCGAAATTGCCGTTGGCGGAGAGTTGCGCAATGCTGGTGTAGGCGAGGCCCGCAACCGCGGAGCGCGCGGGCGTGAGCAGTTGAAGTGCGGTGGATTGGGCTTGCATGGTCAGTTTGGAGGTGCTACCAGTTCCCTTGAGGTCCGCAATGTTCGCCCCGGTGAAGGTATTGGCGGTGACGGGGAAGCCGCTCCCGATATCATAGACGAGGATGTAGTTGGAGGAGGGGCCGAGGGGGATGCGGAGGTCATCTGAAGAGAAATTCATGACCACTTCAGAGGTGCTGTTGAACTGGAGGGTGGCCGTGAGCTTGGCGGTGCCATTGGTGATTTGTTGCTGGATGGAGGCATAGTCTGGGGTGCCGCCCCAGGCTGCCCCAAGATTGCTGTCATCTTTGAGAAGGTACAGAGTTTTGACGCCGGTTTCAGCGCCGGTGGTGGAGAGATTGGCAAACGTATTTCGGAATTTAAATTGGATAGGGCCTTCGCAGGCTTCCCCAATGGCCTTGGCTGAAATGGCGAGCATGGGAATCCCGGTTTGGCCGGCGACCACAACGCTCGGGGCGATCGGGTTTGCGACGACGCGACGAAAGCCAGTTAGGGTAATCGTGCTTTTGCCAATCGGTTCCACCAGGGGGAGAACGTCCTGGCCGTCTCCGTCTTTAATGGCTTCGATTTGAATCGCGGTGGTGTTGGCGGTGTCGCCAGAGGAGGTCAGAAAGGAGGGGTTATCCGAAATGGTGTATTTGACAAAATAAACGGCAGAGTTGCCGCTGGCAAGGGTGTCGGAAACGGGGATTATGGCGAATCTGGTTGCGTCTTCGTTTTCAAAGTTCTTGGTGTTGAGTGGCACCGTCGGGTTGGTTTGTTTGAAGATTGATAGTTCGGTGATCCCGGAATTATAAAAGACATTGGTGCTGCTATTTGAAAAGCTGATTTGAGAGAGGGTGCCGCTGCCATTGACTGCCGCCAGTTTGAAGCTGAAAACGCGCACGCTTTGACCCAACGGTGCAAAAGAGCGATCGTCGCTGTTTTCCGCGGAGCTGATCGAGGTCATGACCAAGGTTGCCCATAGAGGGGTGGCCATGAGCACGATTAGTGCGAGGGTAACCACGATAGATTTTAATGTTTTTGTGTGTTTTCTCACGATTCTAAGGCTTCATCAGGGATCTCCGCATTGGTGTATACCGCCTGGACGTCGTCGTCATCTTCTAGCTTATCGATTAAATGGAGTAATTTCTTGCCTTTTTCAATATCTAAGGGAACCGTGACCTGGGGAATCATGGTCAGTGCAGCGGATGTGGGGGGGAGATTGGCCACGTCACAGGCTTGGCGTACCGCTTCGTAGTGTTCAGGCAAAGCGATGACTTCGATGGAGCCGTCCTCTTTGGTTTGCACATCTTGCGCTCCCGCAGAAATGGCGGCTTCGAGTACTTGGTCTTCCGCTGTGCCGGGCTCGAATAAGAAGAGTCCTTTTTGGCTGAATTGGAAGGCAACAGCGCCCTTGGTGGCGAGGTTGCCGCCGGCTTTGGCGAGGATGCTGCGAATGTTAGGGACCGTGCGATTACGGTTATCGGTGAGGGTTTCGATGAGCATGGCAACCCCGTCTGAGGCATAGGCTTCAAAGGTGATTTCTTCAAATTGATCTTCAGCACCTGTGTTCGCACCTTTTTGGATGGCACGCTTGATATTGTCTGTGGGCATGTTCACGTCTTTGGCTTTTTGGACAGCGATTCTGAGCCGAGGATTGGCCTCAGGATCCGGTCCGCCAACCCGTGCAGCGGTGGAGATTTCGCGAACGATCTTGGTGAAAATTTTGCCGCGTTGAGCGTCGGTTTTGGCTTTTTTGTGCTTAATAGTGGACCATTTACTATGTCCGGACATGTCTAGGGTCGCTCCTTCCTGAAGGCTCTGCAGGTGAACCTCAACAGCCCCGATTTGTACCCACTATATTTGAAAAACCGAAACCCTGTCAAAAGGCCATGCAAGTTATTCAAAAATTCTTACGATAGTGATGTCAAAAGAGGCAAAAGGACGCAACAATGAACAAGCTCTGGATTCTTTTAATTCTAATTCTTCTCACCCCCACTTTCGGTGGTCACATTGACGCAGTGGTGGTGGATTCCTCTTACTCAGTCTCTATTGATAACTTCTCTGAAGGCGCGGTTCAAGACGATGCGGTGGGCCTTCAATCTTATATTCAACGAAATGTGGGTGGCGCTGGCGGTCAATTGGCCCCCACAGTCGGTCACTCCTCTAATGGAAACGTGATTCAAATTGTGAGTGCATCGTTCCGAAATTTGAGTGGGAGCAACGGCACGGCAAATGCGATGTCGATCGGTGGAAGCGATGAGTCGGCTGATGTAGCGGTATCAGATACGCCTTTGTGTTACCCCAACCCTTTTTCTCAATCTTCGTTAACACGTCTTCAATATACCTTAAACAAAAATGCCAACATCGACATTCAGGTCTACAACTTGATGGCGAACTTGGTCTTGAAACAAAGTTACTTGGCAGGGGCTCAAGGTGGGGCCTCCGGTCGTAATGTGATCAAGGTTCAAGATATGAATGGCAGCCAATTTTCTGTGGGTGCTTACTTTATCTTTATTGTCAGCGATGGCAAGGTATTGGCACGCACTAAGGTAGCGGTGATCCCATGAAACGACTCATCTGGGGGGTATTGCTAGCGGTTGCGTTGCATAGTCCAGCTTGGGCCGTCACGGACTACTTCATTCCAGTTCAAGCGGGAAGTTCTGCCCAAACTGCACGGATGGGGCATATCGGCGGATTCACCAATTTGTCGGATGCGGTTTATGACAACCCTGCAGCCTTAGATGACATTAACCAGTTTTCAGCGTCGATCTTCCAAACCACTTTTATGGGTGAAGCGACTTACCAAAACTTATCGGCTGCAATCCGGATCCCCGGTGGGGTGGTTGGGGTTGGGTTGATGCGGGTGGGTGTGGATGGATTTACCAAGACTTATGCGCAAACCTATCCTGGGTTTACCGACTATGATGGGGACTTGACCACCTGGCAGATTTTGCCAACTGGTAATTTTGGGTACAACAACATGGTCATGAAGGCGGTGTATCAATTCACCCAAAACAACATTATCTCTTGGGGGATTGGGGCGACCTATTACACGACTTCTGTGGATACGCTGACCGGGTCAGGGGTGAACTTCGATGCCGGTGCCAAATTCAACTTGGATCCGTTGGTTTTGTCGGTGTCCATCCAAAATTTGGTTCCTGGGCTTGGGGTGAAGTACTCCAATGGTGGCCAAGAAAAACTGCCACTCCATTCTATTTATGCCGCATCATACCGTTGGGAAGATTTTAAATTTTTGGGTCAGCTAGAGGTGTCTGATGGTGCCAATAAGAAAATGTTGAGGTCCGCTGCAGTGAATTACGCACCTTCTTTCTTGTCTCAAATTCAAGGGTCCATTGGCTATCATGAGACCGCGGTGGGTCGTGATTCTGCCAGCAGTATTACCATGGGATTAGGGTTGCAGCTAGATGGCGTTAATTTTGATTATGGCTATGAAACGAGTGAGAATATCATGTACAACTCCAAGCATTATTTTTCCTTGGGTTTTTCAATGTAAAAAAAATGGGAAATATAGTTTATGATGAACACCGTGCCCATCCAATTTCTTAGGCGAATTCTTTTCAGTCTGCTCCTGCTGATGTTAGTGGGAGCTTTTTCGTCTGTGTATGCAGCGCCGCTTCCGGTCACGTTTCAAAATGTCTTTTACTCTAAGCTCCACTCTCAGTTTTTGAATGGGGAGTTGCCCGTCACCGCGAGCTTGAAGGTGGGGAACAATGTCCTGTACCAGGAAAAATTCACTTCCGTTCTGTTTAAGCAAGGGGTATTCACAATTAAATTTGGGGGGAGATCTGGTCAGCCCTTCCCGTCTACGGTGCTGAATAGTGCCGGGGTGTTCTTGGCGATTCAGACCTCTGAAGAAACGGCCACTTTTACGATTACCTCTGTTCCTTATGCGTTCCGGTCCCGGTATTCTGAGCAGGTGCGCTATGTGGATGCGCGTGTGATTACCGGTAATTTTACGGGGAATTTGCTGGGGACCAGTCTGGCAGTTAGGGCCTCGCCGGGTGCGCCGCCGCTGTTTGTTTTGAATTCTGCTGGGAATATCGGAGTCGGGGCGCCTCCCGATTCGTTGTATTTAATGAATGTGAGCGGCACTGTGAATGCCTCGGCTTATTTTGTGAACGGTATTCCGTTGCAAAACGTTTTTTCATGGCGACCTGCGCCATTGCGTCCGGTGGATATTTTCACCATTAATGGCGGCTTGGGGATTGGGACTGTATTCCCGGATTTTACGCTCCATGTGGCGGGGACGGTGCAGGCCAAGGCCTTTTTAATTCGCGGGCTACCCTTGGTGAGTTCTTTGATTTGGAAAAATGTGACGGGGAATGGCCGCATTCCCTATGTGTATTTTCCGACGGCAGGTGCGCATGTCGGAATTGGGACCGGGCTTCCGCTGGAGGCTTTGGAGGTGGCCGGTGCGATTCGTGTGGGCGCGACAAGCTCCCCCAATCCCGGGACGATTCGATACACGACCGATCGCTTGTTTGAAGGCTATCGCCAAAATACTTGGGGGCCTTTGGGTGGGGTTGTCGGGGTGGGGCAGACCCGACGTGTTGGGCTTTGGGGTGTGGCTCAGTTGGGGACTACGCCAAATTCGGTGGTCTCGAGTCCGTTTTTAACACTCGGCACGGGTGCCAAGTCCTTGGCGATTGGGAGTTTTTCAACCGCCCCTACCAGTGTGGTTGCGATCCAGGAGTCTTTACCGGTTTCTTCAACGCCCACGGTCCGTATCCGTACCGCGACTAAGGATGTCTTTGTGTTGACTGGGCGAGGCAATGTTGCCATCGGGACTTCAAATTTCAAAGAAAAAATGACGGTCGGTGGGTTGGTCAATGCCAGTCAGTACTATATCAACGGGGATATTTTGGGCTTGGCGTTTTCGTTGCATGATCATTGGCAACGGGTACCCCGCTCACGGGGAATCTATTATTTGGCCGGTAACGTTGGGATCGGGCGTCCGGACCCCACGAGTTTATTGGAAATTGCGCAACCCAATGGGGCTCCGAATGTGGACCCCAAAATTTCGTTTGTCAATGCACGGACTGGACAGATTTATTCGATGGGGGTTTCTGCCCGATCTCAGGGCACGTTTCGGATTGAACGGGGATATGCTCTGGGGGGTTCCGCCCCCATTTTCGTGGCCCAACAAGATCGTTTTGGGATTGGGGTGGATCCGCCACGGGCCAACTTGAACGTGAGTGGGAACAGGGGGGTGGTGTTTAAAGGTGAATTTGGAACGCCTGGAAACCTCCCTGTTAGTGGTATTGGGACGCGGTTCCAATGGTATCCGCCGCGTGCTTCGTTTGTGCTTGGGACTTTGGATGAGCCTTCGTCTCTGACCGCGACGCCTAATCCGGCTTGGAATTTGGCTAACTTGGGTTTGTTCTCGATTGGGATCGGGCATAATACCCTGTCCAGCGGGAACTTAAGTACGGTGATTGGCGGGAATAATAACGGGGCGACCGGTGCTTACGCGACCGCTTTGGGCGGTGTCGGGAACAAGGCTTATGGGGACTTTAGTTTGGTGATGGGTCGCAATTCAGTCGCCTCCCGGCATGGTAGTTTCGTTTGGACGGATGCCAGTGGGGTGCGATTAAGCACGATTGCAGAACGACAGTTTTTAATTCGTGCGGATTCGGGGGTTGGGATTGGGACGAGTTTGACCACTCAAACGGCGACTGGGAATTTCCCGGTCTCGAGTGCCTTGACGGTTTCTCGCAATGCCTTGACCGGGGACGTGGTCCGATTCCGAGGGTCTTCCACGGCAAACTCTTTCTTGTTGGGTGTGACGGGGAATGTTCGCATGGGATGGGCGCCTAGGACGCCTCATGTGCTTACTGTGGGGGGGCCTTTGGCGATTAACCGTCAGGATAATCGGAGCTTTGTCACCGTTCAAGGCTATCCAACAGTTGCGTTGGGCGGGCCACGGTATGTGTTTAGTGCGTTAGGTCTCCAGGCCCTTGTGACGCCTTCTATGAGCGTTGATGCGAGTGGGAACGTGGGGATTGGCATGTACACTGATTTACCGTTTTTTAGTCGCTCTCAAAATGTGAGCCCGGCTTTTGCGCGATATTTCCTTCAAATTGCCAGTGGTAGTATTGCCGCCACCGTTTTTGCTTTTCCTACAGGGGAAACCATTTCGCCTCGACCCCCGAATTATGTGTGGAATTATCGCAATACCACTCCGAATATTTACTTCGTTTCCGGGAACGTTGCTATTGGACTGACCACCCCGAATCGACATTTGTTACTCTTGTCTGACAAGGGGAGTACTTCGGTCGGGGCTGCGCTGGACCCTGTGATTTCGTTTAACCAATACAATACCTCTACGCGGGTGGAAACCACCAAGTATAGTGTCGGGATCGGGCATGCCAATCCCCGTGTTCTCAAGGTCTTTAATGGGACGTCGATTGCGGCGTCGGGTGTGTTGAGCGTGTCTGGGAATCGGGTTGGGATTTTAACCGATTCGCCCCGACAGTCTTTAGAGGTCAATGGGAATGTGTTTACGCCCAAATTGTTGGTCACGACCACCAATGCGTCTTCCACTTATGTGATGAACGTAGGGGGGGATACGGCGGTGAATCGCCTGTTTTTAAATGGCAGTATTGTGTCTGCGGGGGGAACCCCCTTCCAAGTTTTAACTTCTCCGACCCGGCTCTTTTATGATACTGCCTTGGACCCGGATCGGAATTTATTTAGTTATGTGGGGATCGGTACCCGTACGCCGTCAGTGCCTTTGGAAATTAAAGGTACGTTTAATATTGCGGCGACGACCGGTGTCGGGTTGTTTGTGAATACATTGCGCACTAATTCAGATGTGTTTACCGATCTTTTGAAGTTGAGAGATACCGAAGATGCGTCCATTGCATCGCTGTTCATCAACAAAAATAATCTGCTGTTACAGACCGATCGTTTACGGTCTTTATCCGATGTGTTTTCACCTGGGTCCGGCCCGAGTGGGAATATTGTTCTGTGGGCCACTGGCCCGAATATCCCGACCTTTACTTTCCCCGTTGAGGCTGTGGGGCTGCATTGGCAAGCACCCTCGGTTAACCGTAATGCCGAATTGCAAATCACCGGGAATATCTTGGTGCATAAATCCATCGTGGCCCCCTCCTCTTTTGCCTATACGAATACCTTTGGTTTGGGTGGGGTCAGCCCCTTTGTGAGCGTGACCTCCAATATTTCCCATGATGGGATCTTGTCTCATTCGGTGACTCACACGGCGAAACGGATTGCCTTGGATATCGGGAAATGGGCGACCCTGACACCTGCGTCTAAGGGCGTGGTTTTAACGGGTTGGACTTTGAAAATGGCGAACCCGAATCCGTCCGTCTACATGAACAGCCAATCCCAAGCCATCGCTTTGAATGTGGATGTCACGGATGTGGCCGTTCAACGTGTGGCGGATGGCGGGAGTGCATATTCTGCTATTTTCTTGGCTAAAGGACCCAATGATTCCGGCACGGTTCCTATTGTAGGGATTGGCAAAAATCCGTCCACGGAATTGGATGTGAAAGGGACGGTATCTGCGAATTTCTTTGTGATCTCGAATCGTCTTACGGTCACGACTTTGAATATGAGTGGTGTTTTGGATATGCGTAGCCTGAACAAAGTCGGGTTCGGGACTTTAAGGCCGGCCCACACTTTGGATGTGGTGGGGCTTGTGTCTGCGAATGTCCTCCGAGTGGGGGGCCTGACGGGCTCATCCTTTTTAATCAGCCCTGCGAAGCTGTCGATTAATAATGCCAATAATGGGTTTGTGGGGATGGGGACGACGACACCCGTTGCCCAATGGCAACTTCAGAGAACCTTTTCGGCGCTGCTGAACCAAGATTTTCATTTTCAAGGTGTTTATGCGACCTTAAACGTGAACGCGAATCGCAAGATGAATGCCTGGACTGTGAACGTGCGTTCGGCTTCGGATCGGAACTTCTTAGGTGAAATTTCTCGAACGACCACCAGTCTTGCGAAAGGCATCGGGATTGATTTGTCAGAGTTGGTGTCGGGGGCTACGGTCAACCGTGTGGTGGGGATGGATGTCCGAGTCTCCACGGGTAATGCGGCGAGTTTTATGGGTGGGCCTGTCGGGGTAGGAGTGACGGATCCTGTTGCCGGGGTAAACTTGTGGGTAGAAGGTACGTTGATGGGCAGTAATATTGGTCATGCCTCTTTGGTGAACCAACAGGCAGGTGCGTCCGTCAATTATTTAACGGTTCCGGCCTTTGTGAATATCAAACAAACGGCCTTGGTGAATAACATCCGCGTTCGGAGTCTTTATCAGGATCGGTTAGCGGTAGGTTCTACGGTGAAATTGCCGACCCGTTTCTTGCGGATCACCGGTGGTGTTCTAGGGTCTAATATCATTGCGACCAATTCTGTGGTGGGATCACTGCGGATTTCCCAAGTTGTAACGGCCAATTCCGGGGTATTTACCACGATGGGCATTAGAACTGCGACGCCAGATCAGGGGCTTGCGGTTTTAAAAGGCATTACCGCGAATGGGGTCTTGGTCTCTCGTAATGTGTTTGCGGGAGGGGTTTCTGCTAATCGATTCTTCCGGGTATCGGACGTGGGGACGAGCATTGGACGTTTGAATCCCACGGCGCTTTTGGATGTCTTTACCGCCAGTCCCGTGAGACCTTATGCCGTAGCAGATACCCGGACCTGGAACCCTGTCCGTCTCCAAACGTTTTCTGTCGGGGGGGGCCACGCCACTGGGGTTGTCTTTTTAGATGATCTCCAAGATTCGACTGGGGTCGGGGCTGGGATTTTGGCCTTGCCGGATGCCAGTGCTGCTCCTACCGGGTCTGCGTTGGTCTTTATCACAGATTCTCGGACTGGGGCGCCCCAAGAACGGATGCGAATTTTACAAAGTGGTCGCATCGGGATTGGGACCTCTACGCCTCTTTCGGAGTTGCAGGTCAGTGGTTCAATGCATGCACAGAGCTTCTCTTTGGATTCTCGGACCCGCCAAATCAGTCTTAAGAAACTCTCCTCAGTGGGTGGTTTAGCGGTGAGCGCTTCCTACGTCACGGTTCAATCCACGGCTAATATTAAAACGGATCTCTATGTGAACCGGTCATTGTTCATTCTGCCTAATAGCGCGGTGTATAGCCAACTCAGCCAAGGGGCATTGACCATTCGTTCTAGTGGGGGGGCCTACGCACTGCGATATGCGGTGGGGTACCCAGGTAATGTGACGGTGTCTGGCAACGTTGGGGAAACCATTGTTGCGGGTGTTGTGGGTGCGATCCCTTACTATGATAGCTTCCATACGCTCAGAGATTCTACCGGATTGAGTCGGCAGATCTGGACCCTTTCGGGTGTTGACTATGCGCGTTTCAATGTCGCCGCGCCGATTGCAGTTCCCTCATCAGTGGCGTCTCCGGATGCGACCTTTGGCGTTGTGGCGGGTTTTGGATCTACCACCCCTAATGTTAAGTATACGGCGCAAACGGTAGGGATGATTTTTCAAAACCGGACTACCCTGGCTACCAATCGCTTTGTGGGTACCGGGATTACGATGTCTGGGGGGACCTTGAAAACGGGTGAAAAAGCGGTGGGGGTTCGGGTCAATACCAACCTTCTCAAAACGACGACCGTGTTGCCTTCCGGCGGGACTGTTAAGGGGGTGATCCGCCCCGCGATCTTTATGGCCGGGGTCCAATCTCGGGGAACGGTGTTGATTTCTACTACTCCGAACAATGATTTGGAAGTGCCTTTGGCTACCTTACATATCAAATCCAATAAGCCCATGATGACTTCTGTGGGTCGTGGTGCGAACTCTCAGGTATTCTTTGTGAATGCGGCTGGACAAGTGGGGGTGGGTGCGCAGGCGCCTATTTCTAAATTTTCAATTTCAGTGACCTCGAATACCGCGCCTGGGGGTGCTTTTGCCATCCGTAATAGCGCAGGGACTGGGGAGCTCTTCCATGTGATGGGAACGGGGAATGTGGGGGTTGGCACCTCAACGCCAGGCTCTACTTTAACCGTCGTGTCAGATCTCAAGGCGGATGCGTTCTCCGGTGTGACCTTTGCGCCGACTCATTTTTCCATGGGACTTACGGGTCAACCTTTTGTGGTTAAAGGGGACTTGGTTGGCGTTGGGACCACGGACCCTACTGCGCAATTGCATTTGGTGAAAACCTATAAACGTCCGGCGGATTTAACCAAACCGGTGATCCTCCAGCATTTAAGTGTGTCTCACAATGCTAATGTGACAAAAAGCCTTACGGGGATTGCTTTAGCGGTGACGACGGATGCGCGCACGCAGCTTGGGTCTGATACCACGGCGGTTACGGTCAAGGGCTTAACTATTGATTTGTCTGGGGTGGAACTCACAGATGGTGCGCAAACTGCGATCGGGTTATATAGTGCGGTTTCGTCTACTGGATCTGGGACCCGATATCCCGCTATTTTTATGGGCGGCAATGTTGGGATTGGTCTCTCAAATCCGGCCCATACGTTGGATATTACGGGTAACATTCGCGCACGTAATGTGATTGCAAGTGTGACCTTGAATATTCAAGCGGCTTCCTTTAATCGGGTGATCCTCTTTACCAAAGCCCCGTTCATTGGCAAGCTGGTCACCTCTCGAACCATTACGCCTCATTTCCGGACGCTTCAGATTGATACAAAGCATGTCGCTCCCTCTGTTTTTGTGATGCAAGGGCTAGTGTCTTCCCGACCAACCGCAAACTTTACCGTTTTGACTGCGGCGACCTCTACTTACAGTTCTGTGATTCGGGTGGGGAGAACGACTCCTGTGGGTGCAGAGATTTTAACGGTTTCGGGTTCCGCGCTCATTTCCAGATCGTTCTTTGTCACCCAAAATATTGGGCTTACCTCTTTGATTGCGACTCGGTCCTTGCAAGTGTCCGTGCCTTTGAATTTGAAGGGCAGTGGGGTCATGAATGCGAGCGGTACGATGAACGCAGTGACCTTGATGTTACGTCCTGGGCCAACGCCGAATACCCGCGCTAATTATGGGTCACTTTTTGTGGCGTCGAATGCGGTGAAGCCTTTGGAATATGTGTTTGGATCCACGACGGTGAACTTGTCTGCCCGACGTACAGGTGCCTTCACCAAGGTGCCGGTCTTTGTGCAGGGGAATGCCTTCACTGATACGGCCCTTTTATCGTGGGTGACTTCTGCGAATTACTACGGGTCGACCTTGCCTTATTCTTCCTTGGTGGTGGGGACGACTAACGTTTTGACGGCTCCTTTTGCATTGAAACTCCAAGGCAGTGCGTTATCCTCCGTGGTCACGGATACAACCGTGTCTTCGGTGGGGATGTCCTTTGCGAATCGAACTAATATCTCTGGTAATCCGCCCAACACCTATCGTGGGGTTAACGTGACGGGTACACAGCGTTTGGGGACCATGCGGGCCAATGACCTGGTGTATGGGGTCTACGTGGATACGTCTACCGTGAAAGATATTACCTCAACGCTACTTCCCCAAGAAGAAGACTCCTCTGTTGTTGGTAAAAAAGCCGCTGCTATTTTCTTGGTCGGGACGGGTTCCAGTGGGAACGTCGTCATTGAGCCGACGCATAACTACGGCACGGCATTGTTACCGAACCCGGTCCGAGGCAGTGCGGAGTTGCATGTGACGAGTCGCGTGCCTGGGCTGCCGGTATTCCGGGTGGATACCCTGGCGTTTAATAATGTGTTGATTGTGTCTTCAAATGCAAACATTGCGGTGGGAACCGTGCCTGGGAAACAACGCTTGGTGGTACTTGAGGGGGCTGCTCAAGAGCCGATGTTGCTGGGGACGGGATCCACGGATCAGCCCTTGCTTTATGTGGGTAAAGTAGGGGGTAGTTACAATGCAGTGGGTTTAGGGACCACGACGCCAACCCATATTTTGACGGTTGCCAATTCAAACGCGTCTTTGCCGTCCTTGCAATTGGTAGGGTCGTCTATCACCGATGTCGTTTCTAATACGGGCTTGGTGGGTGTTGGGACTAAGACACCTCAGGCCCATTTGCATGTGGTGCGGGCCACGACTGCACCGTATGCTTTTGAGGCACTTTCGAATGCTAAAAAAGGCCTTGTCGTGAGTGGCAATGGGCGTATCGGGATTCGCGCGATTCCCTCTTTAACTTTTGCCTTACTGGTAAGTCGAAATATTTTATCTACAGCGAATGGAAGCCCCGCGGGGTATCTTCCCGGTTCGTTAGCGACTTTGGCTGCGACAGGGGCCGGGTATGGGCATCCTGGGTTTTTGTCCCTTCGCGATTCTGGGTATGCGTTTATGGGGTTGCGCAAAACGGGCACCTACCTTCAATGGGGACAGGATTCGGATTTGGTGGTTGAAACCGGGGTGAATTCTCTCCTGGAGGTTATGCGGTTGAAAAAATCGGGGCGGATTGGATTCGGGACGGACGTCCCCAGTGCCACAGTGCATATCGTGGGACGTGCCGGGGTACCAACCCTGAAGATTGAGGCCTCAAAATATCGTTCTTTGGCGCTATTGATCACCGAAGATGGCCGCATCGGGATTGCGACGTCGGATCCGAAGGCGACTTTGACGATTGCCGGGACCTTTCAGGCTAATTCTTTGGTGAATGCGGTCCAGACCGGGACTTTATTGGAAGCGCCAGCTGTCACGGTTTCTTCGAATGCCTATCGTGCGAAGAACTTTGATGTGACGACGACCGTTTATAAAAATCAGGCGGTGTCCTTGTCGACTATTCAGACCCTGATTGGGGTGGATACGGCAAAGTCGGTCTCGGCCATGGCGGTCTATGTCACGGGTAACGCGAAGCTTCCTGGGGTTACCGCCGCGATCCCGCCGCAGAGCTTGTATGGGGTCCGGGTTCGCATTCCGAGTTATTTCAGAGTGGACGATCCTACCTTCCATAATGTGCCCGGCCATAAATATGCTGCCGTATTCTTAGGCGGTGGTGTGGGGATCGGGCGAGTGCCGTCTGAGAGTGTTGTGACTCTGACCGATGGGGTGACCCGTTATCGCACCATGCCCTCATTGCAGGTTTATGCGATGGATACGAAAGGGAAGTCCACGGCTACGGGGAATATTATGGGGTTCTCGTCTTACCCCACCGTCGTGAGTGGCGTTACGATTAAGGGGTCTACCCTGAACATTAACGCTTTGGGGACGCGTATTGCGACCAGTTCCGTATCGTCGCGGGCCTTTATGTCTGCCGGGCTTTCCTATGACGATTCCGAGGCTGTGTTTTCGGACTTGCTCACCAATAACATTATTTCAACTACGAATGGGGGATTGTATCGGGTGGTTAACGATTACTCAGGGTATACCCCCCCCGTGGGGACGGCGGCTGTGATTCGCAAGATCTTGGATCAACATGTGAATCGTAGTTTCTATCGGATTAAAACGATTGGTACGGGGGCCTACGCGTCATCCAATATCTACTTGGTGTCGGGTAAAACCTACAATACAGATCTTTCAGTAATGACGCCTGGGGCCGTTGGGATTGGATTTAGGGATGCGGTGCCAATGGGGCTTACCGCTGCACGTACGTTACTCTCTCAGATTGATAAGGAACTGGTGGTGGGCTCTGGGGATATGCGTATCGGGGTTGCCACCAATGCCGAAGGTCTTGGGACGGCGGGATTTGGGAAGTTCTTATACTTCTCTGGTGGCCCATTGGCAACCTTGTCTGAGAATTCTGATAACTCTGACCCGATGTGGTTGGCGCGATATAACGATGCGGATAGTGTGTCTACCTTACGGGTGAGTGTCGGGGATCTGGCCTTAGATGGTGCCTATAGTGCTAAATTTACGGTGGGGGGGCTGGCCAGCTGGAAGTCAGAAAAATTGGTTACGGTACCTGCCTTGACTGTCCACGCAACGCTTTACAGTGATCCGGTAGTTTTGGCACAAGCCTTGCAGATTAATCCCAATGCCATTATTCCGGGCACTCGGGTCGGGCGTGTGGGGATCGGGGTCTCCAATCCGTTGTCGGTGCTCCATGTGGCCGGTTCGGGCTCTACGACGGTTGTGACGTCCATGGATGCGGTGTTGACGACACGAAACGCCGTGTTCTTGTTGGAGAATCGTGCGACTGCGAATAATGCGACCCTCCCGGCTTGTACACTGGCCTTGAAGCTTTCCGGTCAAGGTCAGGATGAAACCTCTAGTTATATGGCCTTTATGGTGCCCAGTGTGAATGCTGGCGCGAGTATTTCTGGTGCCTTGCCTTCTATCTTGAATGAAACCAGATCTGGTCCTAAGGCCATTTTAGGGGCCATCCAGATCAATGCGACTAATACCACCGTCCAATACTCCTCTGCCGCAGCGGACTATGCAGAATATATTCCCCAGGTGGATGCGAATGACGTGATCCTCCCTGGCGAAGTGATTGGTATCGTGGATGGCCGTGTGAGCCGGGATACCCAAAAAGCGCAGCAAATTATGGTGATGAGCTCCTCGCCCGTGATTGTGGGGAATGCGAAGCCACTTTCTAAGGGGCAGGCGTTGGTGAGCTTTATGGGACAGGTCAAAGTGCGTGTGACTGGGGTGGTGCATAGCGGGGATTACTTGATTGCCTCCGGTCATTCTGATGGCTTGGCCGTGGCGGTTTCTCCTACGGCGCTTTCGCCTCTGGTCTTGGGACGTGTGGTAGGGCGGGCCTTAGGCGCCAAATCTGATGATGGGGTCGGCCGGGTGAATACCTTGATTGGGTTCCCTTATGAAATTCACGCATTTTCGACCCACTTAAAGCTTTTGCGAGACCTGCATGATGAGGTCGCGACCATGGCGCTGGAAACGACACATGAAGCCACCCAATACACCCAGATTTTGGGGGATCGCCAAAAGTTGATTGATCAACTTCAAGCCAAGGTTTTGGCTAAGCGTTCTTTAAAATAAGCATTCGGCCTCAAAATAGACAGAGGTTTTGCGATATGTTAGGATGACCCTCCAGAATAATATGGAGGAAAATCTATGTCTTCAATCGGAGATAAACTTAAAAAAGAAATCATTGACGCTCATCAGGTTCATGTCGGTGATACCGGATCATCTGAGGTCCAAGTGGCCTTGCTCACCGAGCGCATCAATCATTTGGTGGAGCATCTTAAAATAAACAAAAAAGACCATCATTCCCGTCGAGGGTTGTTGTTAATGGTTGGTCGTCGTCGTCGTTTGATGCGCTACTTGAAGCGTAAAAATGTGACTTCTTACCAAGCGATCGCTCAAAAACTCGGCCTTAAACTTAAAGATTAATAAGGAAAACTATGTTGAACCATAAACGGTCTGTCCGGGGGGTCATTGGCTCCCGTGAAGTTGAACTGAGTACAGGTGTCATGGCCAAACAGGCCAATGGATCTGTCGTCTTGCGTTGTGGGGATTTGGTATTGTTGGCGACGGCCGTCATGTCCAAAAAGCCCAAAGAAGGGATAGATTTTTTCCCTCTGACTATTGAATACGCGGAGAAAATGTATTCTGCTGGGAAAATCCCTGGTGGTTTTTTCAAGCGTGAAGCCCGTCCTAGCACTTCTGCAACCTTGAATGCGCGTCTGATCGACCGTCCCCTACGCCCCCTATTCCCCAAGTACTTCCACCATGAGGTGCAAGTCGTGGTCACGGTGTTGTCTCATGATGTGGACATGTCAGCGGAATCTTACGCGATTGTAGCGGCTTCTGCGGCACTTGAGGTGTCCAACATTCCTTTTTCCGGGCCTGTGGGTGCGGTGTTGATGGGGTATGTGAATGGTCAGTTTGTGGTGAACCCCAGTATGGCCGAGCAAGCTGAAAGCCAGCTTCATTTGGTGGTGGCCGGGACTCAAGATGCGATTTTGATGGTGGAGGCCGGGGCTCAGGAAGTGTCTGAGCAGGTTGTCCTTGAGGGGATCCAAATTGCCCATCGTCATATTCGTGAAACGGTGGCCTTGCAGCTCCAATTGCGGGAGCAAGTCTCCCAGCCTAAATTTGAAGTGGTTGCCCCTGAGAAAAATGGGGTTGTTCAACTTCAAGTTGAAGAGCTGATTCGTGATCGGATTGAAGCGCGATTCAAGTCGGGAAACAAACAAGAAATTGAAGACTTTTTGGCTGAGCTTGAAGCTGAAGTTTTGGCCAAAGTGCCGGAGGCAGACGGCAGCAATTTGGCGGAAGTACGTCGGATTTACAATGAGCTTAAAAAAGCGAAGATTCGCAACACCATTATTACCAATCGGATTCGCCCGGATGGGCGTGGCTTGTCTCAGATTCGCCAGATCGAAAGCGAAGTTGGGGTATTGCCTTCCGTGCATGGTTCAGCGTTATTTACCCGAGGTGAAACCCAGAGCTTGGCTGCGATTACCCTTGGTACTGTTGATGATGAGCAAATTGATGATGGCCTCTATGAAACAACTCGTCGTAATTACTACTTCCATTACAACTTCCCCCCATTTTCAGTAGGTGAAACAGGGATGTTGAACCGAACTGGCCGTCGTGAATTGGGGCACGGGGCGTTGGCAGAACGTGCCTTGCGCGCTGTGTTGCCACACCATGATACTTTCCCTTACACCATTCGGATTGTCTCGGAAATTTTAGAGTCCAATGGTTCTTCGTCCATGGCGTCCGTGTGTTCGGGGGCTTTGGCCTTAATGGATTGTGGTGTTCCGATTTCTTCCCCTGTTTCTGGGATTGCGATGGGGCTTTTGATTCAAGATGGTCAGTACGTTATTTTGTCTGACATCCAAGGGCTTGAAGACCATTACGGCGATATGGATTTCAAAGTGGCCGGTACCCGAAAAGGGATTACGGCTTTGCAATTGGATATCAAGGTCGGCGGTTTGTCCGAGCAGATTTTGCGGGAAGCCTTGACCCAAGCCTTGGAAGGCCGCCTGCATATTTTAGAAAATATGGTGAGCGTGATGGGTGCTCCCCGTCAGGAAGTGGCACCGAATGCCCCTAAGATTGAATATATTGCTATTGACCCTGAAAAAGTGGGCTTGTTGATTGGTCCTGGCGGGAAAATGATCCGTAAGATCGAAGAAGACACCAAGGCCTCTGTTATTGTGTCTGATGGGACGAGTGGGCAAGTCTGTGTGTCAGCGAAAAACCAAGCCTGTTTGGATCATGCCAAGCAAGTCATTCGTGCCTTGGTCAAAGACGTGGAAGTCGGAGATGAGTATGATGCGAAGGTGGTCAAAATTATGAATTTTGGGGCCTTTGTAGAATTGATGCCGGGTAAAGAAGGGCTGGTTCATATTTCAGCGTTAGCGAATCGTCGATTGGACCGCGTGGAAGATGTGTTGAGCGTGGGGCAGGTTTTCCCTGTTCGGGTACGTGAAATTGACTCTCAACATCGGATCAATTTGGTGCCTGTTACGCCTTTTGAGGCATAAGATGCGTCATGCCTGGGGGTGGGTTTGGGTGGCGGTATTCTGTCTCCTGGCCCATCCCGTTTTGGCGCAGGATAGTCGTGCGCCGGAGATAGCGTCGATGGAGCGTCTTTGTGCGCAATTGGCCACCGTAGTACCGCAAGGCCAGGGCAAAGTGGGGTTGAGCCTCACCGATTTGACCACCGGATGTACGATTGGGATTCGGGATACAGACCCTGTGAACCCGGCCAGTGTGATCAAAGTGCCGGTCATGGTGGAGGCCTATATTCAAGCGTCTCACGGACGGTTCCGATTTTCTGATAAATTGGTCTTGAAAGCCTCCCATAAAGTTTGGGGTGCAGGCCCTTTGTATGCGCAGCGGGTTGGTCAAGGGTTCACGGTCCAGTATCTGGTAGAGTGTATGATCCATTTTAGCGATAATACGGCCACTAAGATGCTGGTTGATTATTTGGGTAAAGAGAATATTAACCGGTCGATGAAACGCTTGGGGCTCCAGCATACGGTGATTGGCAATGGGGATTTGTTAAAGGCCGAAGGCCAGAATTTTTCAACGCCCCGAGATATGAACGTTTTGTTGGTTAAAATTGCAAAAGGACAGGTGGTTTCCCCCAAGGCTTGTCGGGAAATGCTCTCGATTTTGGCCCTGCAAAAATACCGGTGGGGGATTCCCAAGCCAGTGTCCCAGGATGTTTTGGTGGCTAATAAAACTGGGACTTTGAACGGAAAAAAACATGATTGTGGGATCGTATTTTTGCGAGGTTCGCCCTATGTGCTGTCGGTGTTTACGACGGATTTTAAGTCGGTTTTCACGGCGATGCACATTGTGAGCCAGGTTTCGGAGATTACTTATACATGGGCTCTGGCTCGGGCTCTGTAGAAAAATGCCAAAATCTCCCCATTTTCGGCTTCCTCATTTGGAAGAACCAAACC
>JAHFCZ010000007.1:24960-33368 GCA_023249285.1 bacterium
CTTGCTCAGTGGAGACGTGCCTAGTAAAATGGGGCGTAGTTCCAATGACTGTGTATTTTAAGGAGGCTTTATTTCGTGAAGAATAAACAAATTTTGTTGCTGCTGGTGTTGGTCGCAGCGGTGTTTACAGTTGGATTTTTGGGTTTCTCTTTTAAAAAGAATGTGGTAGCCTCTGTTGAAGGGGATGCGATTACCCTCCAGGATCTTCAAGATCGCATTAAAACCTATCCCCCCCAATTTTCCGCAGCCTTGCAGCAAAAGGAAAATAGACTCAAAGTCCTCGATCAAATGATCGATGAAAAAACTTTATTGGTCGCGGCTAAAAAAGCAGGTATCGAAAAGCAGGAAGATTTTAAAAAGCAAATGGAAGCGGCGCATAACCAACTGTTGTTGTCGATCTTTGTGCGTGACAAAATTGAAAAGGGTGTGGTGGTGACTGATGAAGACGTGCGTCGCTATTTTATGGCGAATCCGGTCCAATTCCAAGAAGTGGAGCAGCGTCGTGCCCGCCATATTTTGGTGAAAAATGAACAGCAAGCCAAAGAGTTGTTGAAACGTGTTCAAACGGGTGGGAATTTTGCAGCGCTTGCGAAGCAAAACTCTCAAGATCCCTCAGCCAGTAATGGTGGGGATTTGGGCTGGTTTAATCGTGGGCAATTGGTGCCAGATTTTGAGCATAAAGTATACAGTATGAAAAAGGGCGAAGTGGGCCTTGTTAAAACGCAGTTCGGGTACCATGTGGTCCAGCTTACGGATATGAATGTCCGTCCGAAATTGGACTATGAAAAAGTAAAGGCTCAAATCAAAGATGGGTTGATCACTGAAAAACGTCGTACCATGACCAATGATTATTTGGCGCGTTTGAAAAAAGACTACAAAATTAAAAAAGACGCGAGCAAAATCTAAGATTTTTACCTACGCGAAGCTGAATTTGAGCCTTCGGATCTCACCCCCGAGGTCCGATGGCTATCATCCGATCCGATCTGTATTTCAAACGATTTCGCTTCGAGATCAACTTCGGATCACCCCATTATCCCCCGGCCAATTTGAATGGCACTGTTCGCATCCGTCTTTGCAAGAGGGGCATGCGAATTTGCTGTATCGGATTTTTAAAGCCTTAGAACATCGCTTGTCTTTGGGGGTTTCGATTTATTTGGACAAACATATTCCACTGGGGGCAGGATTGGGTGGGGCAAGTAGTAATGCCGCCGGGTTGATTTCTTTTTTGGCCCGGGAAATGGGGTGGGTACTTACAGCGCCTTGGCTCAGGGCCTTGATCCCGACTTGGGGGGCGGATATCCCCTTTTTTTTAAGAGGGGGGACCGTGTTGGTCGAGGGGATTGGTGAGCGACTTACGCCAATGGATCCGGTGGCTTGGCAAAGTTATCTTTTGATTTATCCTGAGTTTGAAATTTCATCTGCGCGGGCCTACCAATTATTTGATCAGCATAGATTTTTACCGGAGCCTGGGGAGTGGGTGAATGATTTTCGGTCGGTGATTTTTGAGGCGTATCCTCGGCTAAACGAGATTGAGGCTGTGGTACAGGGGCAAGGCCTGCCTGGGGTTCAGTTGTCAGGGTCTGGATCCACCGTTTTCATCCCCTTTTTAGTAGAACATGACGCAGCGGCTTGGGAGGATCGTTTGCGTGGGGTCTTGTCGGGTTGTCGGGTGATGGCGGTTAAGCCGGTGTTGGTGGGGATTGATGATTTTTAGGGTTTGGCTATGTTTGTTGGTCTTGTCTGTCACAGTTTTGGCGCAGTCGCCGCGCGTTGCGTTGACCTTTGATGATGGGCCTTTGCCCGGCGTCACGGAGGCCTTGTTGGGCATTTTAAAACAAGCGAACGTGAAGGCTACTTTTTTTGTCGTGGGGAGATCCTCTGTCTTGCGACCGGATTTGGTACTTCAGATTGCGCGAGATGGGCATGAATTGGGGAATCATAGTTACTCTCACTTGCGCTTGGATGGGCTGACGGATCGGCAGGTTGCCCTTGAATTGAGCGCGACATCGGAGCTTATTGCCCGAATTACCGGTCAAAAAATGAAGTGTTTCCGACCGCCGGGTGGTCGATTGTCCCCCGTTTGTGAGCGTGAAATGAAAATGCAAGACTTGTGCCTGGTGCGTTGGACCCTGAATGCAGGGGATTCTGAAATGGACCTGGTGGATTTGAGTCGACACCATTTGCTAAGCTTAATAGATAAGATCCGCCCGAATGCCATCGTCCTTTTGCATAATGGAAGTGAACAAACATTGACGGATTTAGCGGCGTTTATTCAGGCCTTGAAGGAAAAAGGGTTTGTTTTTGTGACCGTTTCGGAGCTTTCGCATGATTGACTACTGCCATACCTTTTTACTTGATGCCTCAGGCGTGTTGTATAACGAAAATGGGGTGATTCCTCAAGCGGTGGCTACCGTTCGACGTATGCAAGCTCGGGGGGCGGTCTTTGTCGTGACGAACAATTCTTGCCACTCGCCAGCCGTGATTTCAGCGGCTTTGGCCCACGATGGCTATCAGTTGCCTGCAGATCATATTTTTTCATCGGGGTATGGGTTGTCAGAGGACCCGGATATTGCGGCTTCTTTACGGGGGAAAACGGTGTTTTTTGTGGGCTATGAAGATTCCAAGGTGTACATGCAATCGACAGGCTATGCCGGGTTTGCGTCGCTTGCTCAGGCGGATGTTATTGTGATTTCGTCTTCCATTGGGGCGGCTGCAGAAGAGATGGTGGTGAGGGTCAAAGCGGCTTTGGTTCATCGCCCAAGGCCGGTGATTTGTTGTAACCCGGACCATTATGTTCGTGGCTTGGGGCAGGATCTGATCCCGGTTGCGGGGTATTATGCGGCTCAAATTGAGGCGGCTGGGTTTCCCGTACATTGGATTGGCAAGCCTTTGGAGAATTATTCTCAGATGATTGCGAGGCGATTGAAGGCCCGAGGTGTGAATTTGGACGCAGGGGTTTGTTTTTTTGATGATAATCCGGTGAATGTGATGAACATGCAGATGCATTTGGGGATTAGTGGCTGCTGGATTCGTGAGACTGGGATTGGGTTTGCCTTTGATCCCACGCTTATCCATACGACATACAGGGCGGATGTCCTAGATTTATGAGATTTTTTGAGAGTGGATTCCAGCTTTTTGCCTTTTTTGTGTTTGCCGCAGCGGTGGGGCATACGTTTGTCATGCATCGCTTTCATCGGTTGGCGGCACGTTTTCCGGCCCGATCGCTGCGGGGGATTGTGTGTCGGTTGTTGGGGGAGGTCGAAATTGTCTTTGGGGTTTGGGCATTGGTGGCGTTGGTGGGACTTGGGTTGGGGCATAGCGGGCAAATGGCTCTGGGGTATTTGAGGGATTGTCATTTTTCTGAACCGATTTTTGTGTTTGCGGTGTTACTAGTGTGTGCCACACGGCCCCTGATGGTGTTTGCTGAGCGTGCAGTGATTTTGCTTTCCCGGGTTTTGGGGTCCGGTGGGCGCAGCGTGTATGTGGTCACCTTGGTTTTGGGGCCGTTATTGGGGAGCGTGATTACGGAGCCTGCCGCGATGAGTGTCACGGCGTTGATCTTGTGGCAGCTTTTTTATCAGCCCGCGCATGGGCATCGGATGTCGTTGTCTTTGAAGTATGCAACCTTGGGATTATTGTTTGTGAATGTGTCGATTGGGGGTGTTTTGACGCCGTACGCTGCGCCGCCAGTTCTCATGGTAGCGAGATCTTGGGGCTGGGACTTATCGTTCATGTTGGGTGTTTTTGGCTGGAAAGCGATCATTGCGATCGGGTTGTCTACCTTTTTAGTGGCGACTTGGTTTTCGAAAGAGTTGGAGACCTTTTCTTTGCCGACTGAGCATCAGCTGCATCAGGTTCCCGTCTGGGTGTCAGTGCTTCATATGGCTTTTTTGGGGGTAATGGTGGTCTTTGCTCATGAATGGCCGATGGTGTTGGTGCTGTTAATGGGATTTGTGGGCTTCGTGTGGGTGACGTCTCAGTGGCAGGACAAGCTCCGATTCCGAGATGCCCTGGGTGTGGGTATCTTTCTGTCTGGATTGGTGGTTTTAGGGGGGCTACAGAAGGCTTGGGTGGCTTCTTTGATTTCAGGGCTGAGTGCTTTCCAGTTATTTATCGGGGCGATTGGGCTTACGGCTATTGTTGATAATGCGATTTTGACGTATTTGGGGTCCTTGGTTCCCCATTTGAGTACGATGAGCCAATATGCCCTGGTGGCTGGAGCCGTGGCGGGGGGTGGGCTTACGATTATTGCGAATGGGGCAAATCCGATTGGGTATCGGGTTTTGAATGACTCTTTTGGAGAAGACGGAATCCGGGCCTTGCGCTTGGCTTTGTATGCCAGCTTCCCCACGCTGATTGCGGCGCTTTGTTTTTGGGTTTTCCGAGGCTAGGAATTACAAATAATATTTATAAATGGCGGGAGCGAAGGGACTCGAACCCTCGACCTCCTGCGTGACAGGCAGGCGTTCTAACCAGCTGAACTACGCCCCCGCGGGGACTTAAGAGTATACTTTGAAATTTTGGCTGCGTCCATGACTTGTTTTGATCATTAAATGCATTTATTATTTACTAGTTGACGTATATTGTTTTTGCTGGTATTTATGATCGTAGGTCTATAAAGTGCAAAAAAAGGAGGTTTTATGGGGTATAGCTATAATCACGTTACGTTGGTTGGCCGCTTAACCCGAGATCCGGAGGGTGTTCAACTTTCCGGCGGGCTGAGTAAAGCGGTGTTTACATTAGCTGTACAGCGTGGATTTAAAAAAGATGGGATGCCACGTGAGGTAGATTTTATCCCTGTTTCGATTTGGGGGAAAATGGGACAGGTTGCATTGCAGGTGCTCAAAAAAGGAGTGCCAGTTTTGGTTTGGGGACGTATCCACATCAAAAATTTTCAAGTGGATAATAAACGGGTCTGGGCTGCAGATATTGTGGCTGAAAATTTTCAGATTCTCCAGGCGAGAGCAGTAGAGCCGGAAAGTGTTGTCGATCAAGACGCTTAATCTGTTTAAAAATGTGTTTGACAAAGGGTTTGAGTTTCTATATAGTCTTATACCCGCACAATTTGTGCACTGATCTTTGAAATACTAAACTTAGAAAATTCTAAGAAAATATAGAAAAATTAGGTAAAAAACTCCAAGAGTAGTTATTATAAATAAGCCGCTTTGGAACAAAATGATAAGGGCGTATGGGGGATCCCTTGGTATACGGGCCGATGAAGGACGTGGGAAGCTGCGATAAGCTTCGGGGAGCCGCTAACAGGCTTTGATCCGGAGATCTCCGAATGAGGAAACTCACACAGGGTAATGCTTGTGTATCCATACCTGAATATATAGGGTATGTGAAGGGAACCGAGCGAATTGAAACATCTTAGTAGCTCGAGGAAAATAAATCAAAAGAGATTCCCTTAGTAGCGGCGAGCGAAAGGGGAACAGCCTAAACCGACTCTATGTCAAGCTTGCAGGCGTTGTAGACTCGGTGTTGTAGGGCGTTTTATCACATGGCTGCAATCATGTGGGTAAGTCAAAAAATGTTATTTTAGCAGAAGAGAGTTGGAAAGCTCTGCCATAGACGGTGATAGCCCGGTATGCGAAAAAATAGCATCTTACTTAAAACGTTCCTAAGTATCGCGGGGCACGTGGAACCCTGCGAGAATCCGGGTGGACCATCATCCAAGGCTAAATACCAACGTATAACCGATAGTGTACCAGTACCGTGAGGGAAAGGTGAAAAGAACCCAGGGATGGGAGTGAAATAGAACGTGAAACCATACGCTTACAAGCGATCGGAGGGTCCTTTTGGGCCTGACGGTATGCCTATTGAAGAATGTGCCGGCGACTTAATGTCAGTAGCAAGGTTAAGTTTTTATACGGAGCCGTAGGGAAACCGAGTCTGAATAGGGCGATTTAGTTACTGGCATTAGACCCGAAACCTAGTGATCTATCCATGAGCAGGATGAAGCGGACGTAACAGTCCGTGGAGGTCCGAACTAGTTGATGTTGAAAAATCATTGGATGACTTGTGGATAGCGGAGAAATTCCAATCGAACTGGGAGATAGCTGGCTCTCCACGAAATGCCTTTAGGGGCAGCCTCGAGGTTTAGAAGTTTGGAGGTAGAGCACTGTTTAGGCTAGGGGCATAACCAATGTTACCAAACCTAGGCAAACTCCGAATGCCAAACTTTCGTACTCGGGAGTGAGTCTTAGAGGGCTAAGCTTCTAGGACAAAAGGGAAACAGCCCAGACCACCAACTAAGGTCCCCAAGTCTATGCTAAGTGGGAAAGGAGGTGGGATTGCTCAAACAACCAGGAGGTTGGCTTAGAAGCAGCCATCCTTTAAAGAAAGCGTAACAGCTCACTGGTCGAGCGATCCTGCGCCGAAAATGTAACGGGGCTCAAGCATAGCACCGATGTTGTGGGATAGTCTTTTTGACTATCGGTAGTGGAGCGTTCTGCCGTAGGCTGAAGTTAAACCGTGAGGTTTGATGGACGAAGCAGAAGTGAGAATGTCGGCATGAGTAACGAAAAAATAAGTGAGAATCTTATTCGCCGTAAACCTAAGGTTTCCTGGGGAAGGCTCGTCCGCCCAGGGTTAGTCGGACCCTAAGTCGAGGCCGAAAGGCGTAGTCGATGGACAACAGGTTAATATTCCTGTACTACCTATAGATCGCTATTAGCGATGGGGTGACGCAGTAGGATAGGTCAGCCGGTTATTGGATTCCGGTTTAAGCTGGTAGGAGGGAGAGATAGGCAAATCCGTTTCTCCATTAACTCCGAGAAGTGAATACGACCCCGAAAGGGGGAAGTGATTGAGTCCACACTGACTAGAAAAACCTCTAGTGAGATCTATGGGTATCCGTACTAAAACCGACACAGGTAGGTGGGTAGAAAATACCAAGGCGCGCGGGATAACTCTCGTTAAGGAACTCTGCAAATTAGCCTCGTAACTTCGGAAGAAGAGGTGCCCCAGTAGTGTGAAAGTCTTCGCGACTGTAGCATGAAGGGGTTGCAATAAATGGGCTCAAGCAACTGTTTATCAAAAACACAGGTCTCTGCTAAACCGTAAGGTGATGTATAGGGGCTGACGCCTGCCCAGTGCTGGAAGGTTAATAGGATGTGTCAACCGCAAGGTGAAGCACTGAATTGAAGCCCCAGTGAACGGCGGCCGTAACTATAACGGTCCTAAGGTAGCGAAATTCCTTGTCGGGTAAGTTCCGACCCGCACGAATGGCGTAATGATTTGAGCACTGTCTCAACGAGAGGCCCGGTGAAATTGGAGTGCCTGTGAAGATACAGGCTACCTATACCAAGACAGAAAGACCCCGTGGAGCTTTACTGCAACTTGGCTTTGTATTTTGGAATAATTTGTGCAGGATAGGTGGGAGGCTTTGAGATATAGTCGTCAGATTGTATGGAGCCGTCGTTGAGATACCACTCTAATTATTTTGAAATGCTAACTACGTTCCGTTATCCGGAAATAGGACAGAGTCTGGTGGGCAGTTTGACTGGGGCGGTCGCCTCCTAAAGAGTAACGGAGGCGCTCAAAGGTTCACTCAAGACGGTTGGAAATCGTCTGTAGAGCGTAAGGGTATAAGTGAGCTTAACTGCGAGACCTACAAGTCGAGCAGAGACGAAAGTCGGACCTAGTGATCCGGTGGCACCGTGTGGAAGGGCCATCGCTCATCGGATAAAAGTTACCCCGGGGATAACAGGCTTATCTCCCCCAAGAGTTCACATCGACGGGGAGGTTTGGCACCTCGATGTCGGCTCGTCGCATCCTGGAGCTGAAGTCGGTTCCAAGGGTTGGTCTGTTCGCCCATTAAAGCGGCACGTGAGCTGGGTTCAGAACGTCGTGAGACAGTTTGGTCCATATCTGGTATAGGCGTAGGAAATTTGAGAGGCTCTGTTCTTAGTACGAGAGGACCGGAATGGACATACCTCTGGTGTACCAGTTATCCTGCCAAGGGTAAATGCTGGGTAGCTACGTATGGATGGGATAACCGCTGAAAGCATCTAAGCGGGAAGCCTACCTCAAGATAAAATTTCCCATCCCCTTGTGGGAGTAAGACCCCTTGAAGACAATGAGGTTGATAGGCTGGGCGTGGAAGTACAGTAATGTATGTAGCGGACCAGTACTAATCGGTCGAGGTTTTGTTTTAAAGCGGCTTAACTATAATAACTCTTTTACCTAATTTTCCATGTCTATTTTTCTTGGTCACTATTGCGGAGGGGGTACACCTGTTCTCATCTCGAATACAGAAGTTAAGTCCTCCAGCGCCTATGGTACTGCTGGGTTACCCTAGTGGGAGAGTCGGTCGTGGCCAAGAACAATAGACATGTTCTTAGAATTTCAAGTTTAGTATTTCAAGTATCACTTACAATTTCCCCATTTTAAGTTTAGTTTTTTAA
>JAHFCZ010000008.1 GCA_023249285.1 bacterium
TACTTTCTTTTTTTGTGGTATAACGAGTCCATGTCAGAACAATGTGCAAAGGTATTGATTTTTCGCGGTGTGAAGCCCTATTTCACGTACGTTGTCCCGCCTGAGTTAGCGACGAATATTCAGGTCGGACAGCAAGTCTCTGCGCCGTTCGGTTCCGGACACGTTTCCGGGTTAGTGTGTGACTTATATTTGAACGAAGGTGTGGACGCCAAAGCACGGTATAAGTCAATTACGTCCATTCTACCCGATCAGGTACCGATTGATCAACAGATGGTTAAATTGGTGATGTGGGTCAGTGAGTTTTATTTGGTGACGCCCTATACGGCGTATCAGACTGTGGTTGGCAAACACAAACGGGTAAACCTCCCTCCAACTCCGGAAAAATTGCCCATCTTATCGGCTCCTTACCCCCTTACAGACGAGCAACGGGTCATTGTCGATACGCTTTCGGCCCAAGATGGATTTTATGAGGCTTTGGTGCAAGGTGTGACGGGAAGCGGAAAAACTGAAGTGTACCTCCAGTTGGTTGCTCATGTGCTATCTAAGCATAAATCATCCTTAATTTTAATTCCTGAAATTGGGCTTACGCCTCAGCTTTCAGAACGTTTTGAATCACGTTTCCCAGGTCGTGTCGCTGTACTGCATTCGGGCCTAAGCCCTGTGAAGCGTAATAAAACTTGGCAGCAAATCCAACGGGGTGATTTTGAAATTGTAATCGGGCCTCGTTCTGCCCTTTTTGCGCCCTTAAAAAATTTAGGCTTGATTGTGATTGATGAGACCCATGATATGTCTTTTAAGCAAGATAGCCAGCCTCGGTATTATGCCCATGATATCGCGAGATTTTTGGCCCGGGACACTGAGGCATTATTGGTCCATGGTTCTGCAACCCCTGCTGTCGATTTGATTTATCGGGCTCGACATGAAACAGGAATGGGGTATTTTGTGATGCATTACCGGGCAAACGCGAAGCCCTTACCTGAAGTTCGATTGGTGGATATGCGCATGCAAACCAATGATGGCGAAGCCATTTTGTCTCAACCGGTGAGAAGGGCAATCGCTGAGACCTTAGCTAAGCAGCAAAAGGTGATGATTTTACTTAATCGTCGGGGCTATTCGACGTATGTGCTTTGTGGGAAATGTCAAAAGGTACATGTGTGTCCGACCTGTAAATTGAGTTTAACCTACCATCGCGATCGCTCCTATCAATGCCATCGCTGTCATGTGCGATTTCCGTTCACGACCCAGTGTTCGTTTTGCCAGCGGGATGCGCTCAAGCTCAGTGGCTTAGGGATCCAAAAAGTAGATGTAGAGCTGATGCGTTATTTTCCTTCTGCAAAGATCTTGCGAATGGATCGGGACATTGCTACCACCGCCAAGAAGATTGAGGCCACCTTGGCTGAATTTCGGGCCTCTGGTGATATTTTGCTGGGAACCCAGATGATTGCAAAGGGGCATGATATCCCAGAAGTTACTTTGGTTATTGTTTTAGGCATTGACGCTACGATGAATTTGCCGGATTTTTCAGCTACAGAACGGACGTTTCAGCTCATTACCCAAGTTGCAGGTCGTGCGGGGCGTGGCGAGCATTCAGGGTATGTGATGATCCAGACGCACTATCCTGAGCATTATGCGATGGTGCATGCGAGTACCCATGATATGGCTGGGTTTTATACCCAAGAAATTGGCTTTCGAGAGGCGATGCGCTATCCCCCTTTTTCGGAGCTATTACTGGTTATTTTTTCGTCTGAAGACCGGCAGCTAGTCCAGTCTTTTGCGCAACGTTATGCTCAGAAATTAAGTCAATTGGCAGCACCCTTAGGGGATGACTTGGACTGTTTGGGCCCAGCGCCGGCACCTATTGAACGGGTAGGTGACTACTATCGGTGGCATTTACTCTTAAAAACCTCTGCCGAACACGTTTTAGAAGTGAAGGAAATTCTTAAGGCGTTGCCAGTCCCACCTCAAAATATTCGGCTTTTATACGACTTAAGCCCTAAATCGGTACTTTAAAACCCAGAGAAATTCCAGCCATTTTCGGATTCGGTTTCAGCTTTAGGTTCTTCGGCATCTGAGCTGCCAAATGAGGAAAATGAAAATGATGCAGGCTCTTTGTTATTTTCCTGAGTCTGAGCGTCCTCTTGTGCAAGGTCATCTTCTTCTTTGTGGATAAAGATTTCTTGGTAAAGCGATTGAAAGATTTGGTCGGAGAGTGGCAGCGAAGAGACATTAATACTTTCGATCATTTCGACTTGATCCGCAGTCATTTGCTCTAGAATTTTAGCTTTGAGATCCTCATCAATTTTGGAGAGGACAAAGGCTGTGATTTGGTGCTTCTGTTTGCTTAAGATGCTGGCAATTTTTTCGGGTGTTCGTACGTCTCCTGGTTGAGGTGAAGTGGGTTCTTCTTCGGCTTGGAATAAACTGCTGAGCCCGTCTTGGCCAGGCATTTCAAGATTTTCAAGAGAGGCTGTTCCGGTTTCGGTGGAGGGTGATAGGGGTGCCGGAGATTTGCCATTTTGGATACTGGCAAGGAGTTCTTGGATGGCTTTTGGGGTTTTTTCGGGCGTTTCTTCTAAAGAGCTGCTTAAAAAGCGGACGCTTGCTTCAGAAAGATAAGGCAAAATTTTACTGGTTTGATCGTCCAGAAGTGAAAATAAGAGGAGGGCTTTTTGTTTATTGGTTAACATCGTGGCTCCTTTATTCTGTTACCCAGGATTCAATAAGATTTGCAATCGCTTGGGGGTCTCGATTGGTATATTCGCGAATTTCCTGGATTTGTGTTTCGGGATTGAGCTCATCTTGAAGGGATGAAAAGTCAGTGTCTCTGTCAAAGCTCCCCATCATTTCGTCGGGGGTTTTGACCCGATTTTTACGGAGTCGTCTCCAGAGGGTATACCCCGCACCCAGGCTGGCAACAACCCCTATGGTGTAAGGTGCCATACGACTAAGGAAGTTAATAATTTTTCGCCATTTTTGGCGTTGTACCAATTTTTTTCGCTCTTCTTCACTGAGGAGTCTAAAGTCGGCTTTGTTCAATTGAATCGTATCCCGCCCTTTGACGTACCCAATGGCGCTGGCAATGGTATTGAAAATTTGTTTTTTAAGGACTTGATCCAAGAAAATATCTTGCCTGGAATTGTCCACCACGATGCTTGTGGTCAGTCGTTTGATATCCACGATTTCTCCGTTTTCAAGCGGGCCTAAATCGGCGTTAATGGCAATTTTAAAGCTGCCTTCGGGTAGTATCCCGATGAGCTGGTCATAGGCACGATTTTCAAGAGAGGCTTCGTATTTTTGTTTCACTTCCTGCCATTTTTTGATTTCGTCAAAATTGGGAATGATCGGGGTGCCAATAGGGGTGTTTTCTTCGAGTTTCACTGCATTCGGGCTTGAGACCACCGGATTGCGTCGGGCATCCTTGGCCGCCATGCGTTCAAAGATACCATTCGACAGGACTTTCCCTTCCGTATCGATTACCGAAACATTTTCGGGCTGAAGATTTTCAACTGCATTTGCGACCAATTGGATGATGCTAAACACCACATCGTCTGTAATCGCCGTACCCGGATATTTACGCACTAAGATTGAGGCGGTGACCGGGGGTTGGGTCACGGCGAAGAGTCGTTGCTCAGGCAACACAATTTGAACCTTGCAGTTTTCAATCATTTCAAATTGGAGAATGGCTTTTTCAAGCTCTCCAGATAAGGCACGTACAAAACGAACTCGTTTGTCAAACTCAGTCACCCCTAGGGTTTGGGAGTTATCTAAGAGCTCATAACCCTTATTCGATCCGCCTGGGAGTCCTTTAATCGCAAGTAGGTTTTTGGCCTCTTCCATTTTCTTTTCATCTACGGAAAGGGCAAAGTTTTTCCCCTTTTGCTCGGTTGTAAAGGGAATATCGGCCATGCTCAATTCTTTGAGTGCTTTAGCGGTTTCGTCGATACTCAAATCATAGAGCTTTACATACTTGATTTTTTTATCAACTTTTTTCCTGGCTTCAGTTTTTTCTTTTTGTGCGATTTCTTCGACTTTTTCTTTATTTGGTGAGTCTTGAAGCGAGGACATTTTTCGCTTGGCTTTGAGGCTGTCAGAATCGCTTGGCGAGGCAAAGAACATAAAGTAAACCCCAGCCAGTACGACCATGCCCACCGAACTCACAATCAGGGGAATACGATAATTGGCCCAAAATGAGGGGGCTTCTTGTGGGGTTACTGTCTCAGCGAAATCCTGCTGATCGTCATCAAAGTCAAGCTCGGCCATCTGCTATCCTATACCTGCATATTCTGAATTTCTTTAAAGGTTTGTGTGACTTGGTTGACCATGGTCATTGCAAAAGATATGGCGACCCCCACTTTGGCTTTAATGAGGGCGAGCTCTTCCATGCTCACTTTTCCCTCTACAAAATCTTGTGTCATTGTGTCGGACGGATTTTCAAGGTCGGAGACCATTTCAAAAAAGTCCATGGCTTTATCTAAAAAGATTTGAAAAGGTGTGACCGAGATTTTTCCATTCGGGGTATTGGCAATGACTGCGCCCGGTCGACGTCGGATCAATCCATTGTTTTGAACCACGCGTTGTTGGGGTTGTTGTGCGGTGGGAAGCTGCGCCATCAAGCGATTTTCAGGGTCAAATTTTCGTATGATTCCGCTTGGGAGATCTTTCAACCCTGTGTTTTTACGTGGTGAAACGCCATTTTCTTCAACGACACCCCGCAAAATTCCTTTTCCAGGATTTGCAGCGCTTGAAACACTTTCGGCTTCGCCTTCTGTAGGTTCGTCATCAAGAATATGGACGTGTTTCTTTTTGAGTTCTTCAATGGCTTTGGTGGCAATCTGGCTAATAAGCCCGATTTTTTCCTCACCCTTAAGGCTGCTGTTTTTGACATCCATTGCTTGTTGGAGCATTTGCTGGAAAAGCTCTTGATTGGCCGCAGGAGAACTGAAGCTACGAGAGACTTTTGCTGGATGGGGAGTATTACTTAGCGCACCTATCATGAAAATCCTTTACTTGAGGGTGTCAATGACTGCTTGATAAATGGCCTTGGTTGTTTTGAGGCATGTTGCATTGGCTTCGTACATGACCTCCGTGTAAGACAAATTAATCATCTCTTCGGTTAAATTTACGTTTGGCCACCATCGATTTCCATCCTGCATGGTGTCTGGTCCGGTACCGTCAGGATAAGTGTAGAAGGGTTCTCTGCTTTTTTCAATGGATTTCACCCTCACTCCACCTTTGTAGGGCTCCATGACCGTGTACTTTTTTTGGTAAGGAAGCCCGGTTTCCTCAACCCTAGCGGTGGAATTGTTGGCCACGTTTTCTGCTATGGTAGCTAGCCGGATTTTCTGGGCTATCATGCCGGATGTGCTTGCATCTAACGCGCTTTCCAAACTCATGGCTGGGAAATTGGCTTGCGCAAAACTGCTGGACGCTTGAAAGAGAAAAATTGATAGCAATACAAATTTTGTTTTTGGCATTGGTTTATTTTCCCATGGTTACGATCCTTTTAAGGGCGTCGTTTTTGGATTTCCAGATGGTCAGGTAAGCGTTTAGTCTTTTAGAGTTTTCAGTCATCCGAGTCATATAGAATTCGAGGAGAACTTCTTGGGTATAACCGGTTTTTCCTGCTAGTTCTTGTAGCATGACTTGATCTTCTTTGGGAAGCACCGGCTTAAAATTGGGGACTGTCAGATTTGCGATGTTGTAGGCATAGAGCGCTTGTTTTTTGGATAAGGCACGGATGCCCTCTTGAACGGAGGTGTATTTGGTATTGTAAAAAATGGACTCTAGGGCAGCGGTATCTGCGTTCTGTGCTTGTACGACCACGGCGCTGTACGCTAGCAAAGCTATGCTGATGAGGGTCGCTGCAAGGGTGCGCATTATACGGCTTCCTTCAGTCGTCGTTTGAGTTTTTCAAGAATTTTAAGATGGATGCGACAGATTTTGCTGTTAGAGAAATTAAGTTTTTTGGCAATTTCTTTTTGCTTAAGATCTTCCACATAAAAAAGCTTAACAATTTGTTGTTCTTCCGGGCTTAGCTGCTGGACCGCTTCCCACACCGCATCCGAAGGCACGTCATCTTGGCTCATTGGCATCTCTCCAATGATTTCGCCCTCATGGTATTCCTGGATGGCATCTAATGAAATGATGTAAGACATGGCCGTGCTTGAGATAACGCGTTGGACATATTCACCCAAGCGGGTGTTGTCGAGCTCTTCTCCTGCTTCGAGCGCATTTTCAACGAGATCTGCGATTTTATTTTGAATGTTTCTACGCTGTTCTTGGTAAGAAATAGGGTTTCGATAACTCCATTCTTCCCGAATACGATCAAAAATCTCACCTTTGATCCGATAATAGGCATAGGTTGAAAACTTTGAGCCTTTGTTTTCTTTGAAGTTTTTCCTTGCTTTAATGAGTCCTTCAATTCCCCAGCTCACGAGGTCATTTTCTTCAATGCCGGTTGGAAGCTTGTGTTTTTTAAGGAAGATATTTGCAATGGCATGCACAAGACTCATGTGCTGGTCGATAAATTCTTCAGGAATGGTTTTGCTTTGCGGTTTTATGACCGCTTGGTATTTGAGCTGTTCGATGTTGAGCAGTTTTTTATTATCGGGGCTCATTTTGGATGGCGGGTTTCTTTTTCTTTAGGATTAACCGTTTGAAGCCTAGTATATCGCGTTTTGCTAAAATTTTAGAGAACTCTTTTTTTTGCATCTCATCTTGAGCACTGGTATCCACGCCAAATCCGATGCTCTGCTTTTCTTCGTCGCTTAAAAGGGATGTTTTATTCATGCTTAAGGTATCAGCAAAAATTTGTTCGATATAATATTGCTCGAAAGCTTCAATGGCTTCTTCATCCGTAAGGGGTTTTTTGTTGATGACCGCCATGTCCATCGGCAACTCTGGGCCAAAGTTAGAGTCTATGTCCTGTGCAATAACGATGCTTGGCATGATGAGTAATGCCAAGGCGAAGGCCAGGTGTTTAGGATTATAGAACTTCGATATCACCAACCAATGCCCCTGATTCTTTTAATGCTTGGAGAATGGACACTAAGTCTTTGGGTGTTGCGCCTATTTCGTTGAGCGCATTGACCAAGCTTGTAAGCGTGGACGACGGGTTAAGATACAGTACTTTCGCATCGTTTTCTTCGACTTTAAGCTGGTCTTGCTCGGCTGTACCAGCCAGTGCTGCCCCGCCCTGAGCTTGGTTGTTAATTTTGATGGAGACATTCCCATGCGTGAGCGCGACCGGAGAGAGGCGTACCATTTCGCCAATAACGATGGTTCCTGTTTTTGGGTTAATGACAATTTTAGAAGAAGGGTCTGGGACAAACGAGATATTTTCAAGTTTTGCAAAAGTGCTGATCATATCGGATGAATCTAGATCAGATAAGGGGATTTTGATGGTATTAGCATCGATGGCTTTGGCGCTAGGAAAGCCACTGGCTTGAATGGCTTTTGCGGCTTTAGACACGGTAATGAAGTTCGGGGCTTTGAGTACAATGGTAATGTTGAGCTGGTCCGTGTTGCTGACCGGGACTTCATTTTCAACAATAGCACCATCCAAGATGGTACCCACAGTGGTTTGGTTTTTGATGTATTGGGCTTGTGCGGCGTTTTCATTCAATCCCCCGATAATGACAGTTCCTTGTGCTACTGCATAGATTTTCATGTCCGGGCCTTGTAGCGGGGTGAGTAATAGCGTTCCCCCATTTAGACTAATAGCATCTCCTAGCGAGGAAACAGTTACGCTGATTTTTTGGCCTTTTTTGATGTAAGGGGGAAGTGCAGCGGTCACGATTACCGCAGCGACATTTCGAGAAGAAAAATCTTTTGCACTGGAGATCCCCATTTTCTTAAGGAGATTGGTTAACGCCATGTCTGTAAAGACCGTGCTTTTGCTGTCCCCTGTATTACGCAAGCCAATGACTAACCCAAATCCAAAGAGCTGATTTTCACGCGCCTCTATAATTTTTCCAATGTCTTTGATTCGAATACGTTGCGGTTCAGCGACCGCTACTGAAGCAAAAGATAACACAAGTAAAAGGGCAATGAGGCGTTGGTAGTTCATATGTTTAAAATAACCAATTGAACATCTTGGTTAATACTCCTGGAGATTGCTTGGATCCAATGGTGCCGGCACCGATAACTGACACTTCAGCTTTCGCTAACTGGAAAGAATTGACGGTGTTGTTTGGCCCAATATCAGTTGAGCGAATGATGCCTGCGATATGAATGGTTTCGACCTCATTATTCACTTTTACTTTGTGCTCACCCACAATATAAATGTTACCGTTTTCTAGGATTTCGGTCACAATAGCGGTGACCACGGCTGTAACGCGGCTTTTGCGTGTGGTTTGCCCGGTTCCTGAGTAGGCATCGTCACCTTTAAGTGTGAAATCATAGGTTTTTCGATTGGTCTCATTTCCTAAGAGATTGGCGACTTGGTTCCAACCCGAGAGGAAATTGGTGCCGATGCTGGCTTCTTTGCTGGTTTTAGTGGTGGCTTGTTGGTCAGCCGAAGTCGATTCTGAAATCAAAATGGTAATGGTATCGCCAACTTGCACTTCTTTTTTTGGGGTTCCGTAGAACGTGCTTTTACTTTGATCCCAAAGCGAATCTGCATGAAGTGGGAATGGTGTTGATCCTAAGATTAGGCTAGCGTAAAGCAGAGATGCGAACAGTTTTCGAATCAAGGATCTCTCCTTCCAGTGTTTTTTGATCTTTAAGGGTGCTGCGGAGCTTGATATGTTGGTGTACAGAGCCCTCTTCAAGGGCAATGACACGAATTTTGATCTCTAGGTTATCGCCATACATCAACGCTTCGATATTATCTCCACGGTGGATGATGACGGGGTTTTTGAGCATAAACTCGGCTAGGTACACCCCTGGCCCAAGTGTAGCAGCCGTGACTTTATTTTTGATCTCCACGAGGCTTCTGATGGCCTTAATAGGCTTCGCATAATCGTCTTCGTATACAATGTCGACATCCTTACTGGTGATGACTTGATCTTTAGTGACGACCCGTTTGGTCTTAAGAAAGGTGGAACTAACGGTAATTTGTGAGACAATTTTGGCTTTTTTAAGGAGCAGGTTGTTCTCGTTATAGAGATCCATAAAAATAATGGTTTTACCAATTAAATCGGCACCGGGTTCGATACGAATATTACAGGAGCTTGCATTTCTCGCATCGATTGAGAGTTGATCCAGATTCAAGATTTGAATTTGGATATCCTTCTGGCTTGCGTTGGGTCGCCGTTGGAGAACCTGGGGTAAGGCTTTGGCTTGGAATGCGTCTAGAATATCGCTGCGCTCAAGTGCGCAAATGGGTGTGAACGCACCGATGCTCGCGAGTATTAAGACCGTAAGCTTAGTTTTATTTACCCAAGTCACTTGCGGCTTTCAGCATGGCTTCACCGGCTTGGATGGATTTCACGATCAATTCAAAAGAACGTTGGGTGAGAATCATATCCATCATTTCTTCGATGACGTTGACGTTGGAAAACTCAAGTGAACGTTGTCGAATGGCCCCGACCCCATTGTTAGCGGGGAGCTCAAACGACGGGGTGTTTGAGGAGGCTGTTTCTGTATAGAGGTTTTGCCCGATTTCTTTAAGGCCACCTGCATTCTGGAAGGTAGCCAGTAGGATTTGTCCGATTTCACTTGGGGTGCTGTTGGCACCCGCTTGCACAAATACTTTTCCTTGATCGTTAATGACAATGTCAGTGGTATTTTTGGGGATACGAATGGCCGGTTCAATGGGGTGTCCGTTAGGATCAACCACGTTTCCTTCGCTATCCGTGCGGAAATTCCCGGCACGGGTATAAGCTGAGGTCCCATCTGGCATTTTGACTTGGAAAAAGCCTTCGCCTTCAACCGCCATGTCGAGGGGTTGGTTCGTAATTTCAAGAGATCCTTGAACGAAGGATTTGCTGACTTCAGCGATTCTAACGCCAGTGCCGTATTCGACGAATTTTTTTCTTTTTTCGCCTGCGGTGAATCCGTCTTCACCTTCAGTGAGTGCGTATTCATACATTAATGGAAACATGCTTTCCATTTCAGTTCTTCGTTTTTTGTAACCTACGGTTTGTGCGTTTGAGATGTTGGCTGCGAGTACCTGCAATTTCCGCTGGTAGGCGAACATTGCGGATTTGCCCATAAATATTTGATTTACCATCTAGAATCAAACTCCTTATTTGAAAGGGTTAGGCATTAGTCTTGAGCATCATACCTTATGGGTTGGCCATTTGAACAGCGGAAGTTAGCAATTTAATTTGTGAACGTGCAGCTTTCGCTGACGCTTCGTTTCCATATTTCCACATTAACCCGTCACCTGTTAGGGCTTTTAAGACCCCGTTCATGTTTACATAGCCTTGTAATACAGCGTATTCAGCATTGGGCACTTTTTCTGGGCGCCCCTTTTCGACTAGAATAGTTCCGCTAATTTTTTCCAACTTATTGGCAATCGTTTGGTCATCCACAAAAACAGCCACTCCGAGCTTGTCGACGGGTGCGTTATTTACAAACAAAACGCCACTTTTGGAGCAGGTAATGTCTTTCCCATCGGGGAGAACAATTTCATTTCCATTTTCGTTCAATACAGCAAAACGTCCGGTCAGGGTTATTAACTTACGATTGCTGTCCAGACGAAACCGCCCATCTCGGGTATACGCAAGGTGGCCATCTTTGAGTCGGATGCAGAAAAAGCCTCTGTCAGCAATATCCACTGCAAAGTCGAGTGGGTTATTGGTCTCTTGAGGGACGCCTCCCCGTTTACGATAGAAGGACCGGGCAATAATGTGACCGTTTTTATTCATATTGTAGCCACAATCTTCGATGTAGCCTGGTACATCCAAATTCATGGTATAGAGGTGAAAGTAATACCACTGACGTTGGTGGGTGATCATCCCTTCTTTGCAGGTGACTATAGAGGGTTGTGGAATCTCTTCGTATCCACCCGGTGCCCATAGTTCGGCGTAAATGGCGGTATTCAAGACCAAGAGCGCCAAGATAGAAAACGGTGTTATTTTTCGGCTAAGGTGATGATTATGTGTCATTGTTTTTTGGCTATTTTCTTGGATTTTGCAAGCTTGTTGAGTTGGTACACAAAGGCTAAAACTTCCGCCACCATTGTATACAATTCTGCGGGGATTTCCATATCCAACTCCAGCTTTGAGAGGAGCTCTGTCAGCACATCGTCTTCATACATGGGAATTCGATTTTCTTCAGCAAGCTTTAAGATTTGCTCTGCAACGGGACCGCGCCCTGTTGCAATAATTCGGGGTGCCCTTCCCTTTTTAGGGTCGTATTTAACGGCGATGGCTCTGATTTTTTCGCCGGTCTTAGTGCCTTGGAGTTGGTCTAAGCGACGTTTAAGCTGCTTGGACTTTTCGGCCAGTGTTTTTTTGCGTTGCAGAGATTCGTCTTCTGGGATTTCAGATTTCGGCATTGATTTTAGACAACTTATCGAGATTGATAGTAGGAAGCAACAGTTTTTTTACATTCAGTTTTTTGGGGAGTGTTCGGACTCCTTGTAGCTCATAGTTTTGCGCGGCAAGCTTGTTTTTTAACTCTTTGGTGTTCTGGGCAATGAGTGCCTTGGTTTGAGAATTTTCAGTATAGAACATATACCAAACCTTCTGGCCGCTAATTTCCACAACAATTGCCAGCTCGCCTAAATCTTCCGTGTCGCATTTCACCACAATCTTGGTTTTTTCAGGATTGAATTTTCGTTTTTTATCGGATTGCGGATCTTTTTTAATCAGAATCTCAATTGGATGTTTACGCGTCCCCATAGGATTGGGGATCTGCCAATAGGAAAACTCATCAAATCCGATATTGGAAGTTACGCTGGATTTGGAAATGATGCTTTGCGAAACGAGGTTTTCGATGAGTTGACCAATGCTTTCTTGAAGATTTGAGATCTCCCCTTGAATGCGATCTGCAATTTTGGGGTTACTTTGTTTAAGCTTTTCCTGAAATCCTGCAATAAAGCCTGCAAACAGATGGAAGTCTTTGACGACTTTTCCTTGATTCACTAAGGTGAGCGCGAGCTCTTGGTTGGCAGATTCTTGGGTGAGTTTTTTTAGGTTTTTTTCCAACTGGGCCATGATGTTCGAAAGCCCCGCAAAAATGGCGGGGGGGAGACTGTTTTTGAGGGCCTCAAATGCGGCGGTGAATTGCTGGAGGGTTTGTTGGACCTGGCTCAGGCTTTGCCCCGCTAAGGATTGATTGTTGAGAAATTTGGAAATTAAATCCACACTCTTTGGCGACGTAGATAAGCCTTTGAGCGTGCTGATCACGGATGATTCAATCGCATTATTTTGTGCGCGTCCTTGAATGAGCTGGTGAATGCTATTGAAGTTGTCGCCGGAAGCTTCCAGCCCGTATTTAATCAGAGTGGAGAGGATAGTTTTATTCTCGGCTGTGGGTGCTTTTTGGATATTCACCAGGAGATCTGCAACATCGTTGACATTCCATTTGCGTGCAATGTTGGGTTGTGTTCCTGGTGTTTCAGCTGGCTTTGTTCGTGGTGCGGCCGTGGTTTGCGTCGTCTCGCTAACGCTTTGTGCGGTAGAAATACGTGCGTCTGCGTGCTGGAGTTCTTCAATGGGAAATGCGGGCTTAGTACCGCCTGTTCCGTCTGAGCCTCCAGTTCTGGATGCGCCTGCGCCTGGATCGTTTGGCCTTGGGCCTGTTCTGCTAATTCCTAATCCCATATTAACGTCAAGGATAGCGTGCTGATGACGGAAAATCCAGTGCCAGGTTAAACTTTGCGTTTTGTGGGAATAAACTTCTGGAAAAATGATCAAAAATCTGGTAACTTATTGTGAAGTCTGCTTTAGGATGGGTATAAAATGTCTAAAAAAACTATAACTGGTGCAGAAGCTTTAATTAAATGTCTTGAAAATAAGGGCGTGGAATACATCTTTGGGTATCCTGGTGGCGCGGCTATCCCAATTTTTGATGCTTTGGTGGATTCCCCCATTAAATTGATCCTAGTGCGACATGAGCAGGGTGCTACGCATATGGCGGATGGCTATGCCCGCGCTACGGGAAAGCCTGGTGTTGTGTTGGTGACGAGTGGCCCCGGGGCAACCAATACGGTTACTGGGATTTTAACTGCCCAGATGGATAGTGTGCCGTTGATTGTGTTGACTGGGCAAACCATTACACCGTCCTTAGGTAAAGATGCGTTTCAAGAAGCCGATGTATTTGGCATTACGGCACCGATCGTCAAGCATAGTTATTTGGTTAAAGACGCCAATGAAATCCCACGTGTGACTGAGGAAGCCTTTTATATCTCGAATACGGGGCGTCCCGGGCCAGTCTTAATTGATTTGCCTAAGGACATTACCAGTGCGCCCTGCACGGCGTCGCTGACGGATATTCAGATGGATTTGCCGGGATATTCCTTCCCGACAACCGGTGACCCGCACCAAATTCTAGCCATGGCAAAAATATTGAATCACGCCCGGCGTCCTCTCTTATTGGTGGGCCATGGGGCGATGATTGCAAAAGCTGGTCCTGAAGTCATGGCGCTGGTCGAAAAACTTCAAGCGCCTGTGGTAAGTACGCTATTGGGTAAAGGTGTATTTCCTGAAAATCACCCGCTTTGCATGGGCTTTTTGGGGATGCATGGGACGGCCTATGCCAACCGATCAGTTGAGCATTGCGATGTGATCTTCTCTATTGGATCGCGTTGGGATGACCGAATTACCCCCGCCAAAATTGAGCGCTTTTGTCCCAATGCGAAAAAGCTCCATTTGGATATAGATCCTGCTGAGATTAATAAAATTGTGGTGCCGGATGTCAGTGTCGTTGGGGATGCAAAATTGGTTCTTAAAGCGTTATTGCCCCTTATTCAGCCTAACGATACCAAGGCATGGGTAAAGGAAGTCAGTCGATATAAACGACAATTCCCGCTTTCTTATAAAATTCATGGCGGATTAAAAGCCCAGCATGTGATTGATGAAATGTATCAGCTCACGAAAGGTGAAGCGATTGTCACCACCGACGTAGGGCAACATCAAATGTGGGCGGCCCAGTTTTACTTGAGTCACAAAACAGATTCTTGGATTTCATCCGGGGGTGCGGGCACCATGGGGTATGGATTCCCAGCCGCGATCGGGGCACAGTTTGCGCAACCCAAAAGAACGGTTGTGGCGATTGTCGGAGATGGTGGATTTCAGATGACATTGGCAGAGCTATCTACGGCTATGCTGCATAAGCTCCCGCTTAAAATTGTGATTATCGACAATAAATACTTGGGTATGGTGCGTCAGTGGCAGCAGCTATTTTATGACGATCGTCTTTCAGGGGTAGACCTGGAAGGCAATCCAGATTTTGTGAAATTGGCCGAAGCCTATGGCGTAAAAGGCTTTCGGATTAAGCGGCCTGCGGATGTTCGCAAAGTTTTGGCGCGTGCCTTGGCTTACAATGAAGGACCTTGCGTCATTCATGCGGAAGTTGTGAAAGAAGATAATGTTTTCCCTATGATTCCGGCGGGGGGTGCGGTTACGGATATGATTATCACTCCCCCTAAAGGGAAGCTTGAAAAACCCAAAGGAAGTACCTAATGAAAAGCCATACTCTTAGTCTTTTAGTTGCAAATAAGCCTGGTGTTTTGGTTCGTGTTTCGCTGATTTTTTCTAGACGTGGCTTTAATATCGAATCGCTAGTGGTATCGCCTACTCAAGATGGGCAATTTTCCCGAATGACGATCACGGCTCAAGGCGATCAAAAAGTGCTGGAACAGATTATCAAACAAGGTCAGAAATTAGTGGATGTGGTCATGCTCAATGAGCACATTCCTGGGGATAGTATTGAAAAAGAATTGGCCTTGATCAAAGTCGCTCCAAAATCTGCGCAACGGGCAGAGCTTTTGCAAATTATCTCGCATTTTAAAGCAGAGACGGTTGATTTACGCCAAGAATCCTTTATCATACAGGTCACCGGAAGTACTGAAAAATTAGATGCCATATTGGAAATGCTTTCACCTTTTGGGGTTGTTGAAGTCGTCCGTACTGGCAAAATTCTAATGGTACGCGGTAAAGAGAGGACTTAAAGGACACTTCCATGGCTGGAAATACATTTGGCCGAGCGTTGCGGATTACCACTTTCGGAGAAAGTCACGGACCAGGTCTGGGCGTGATTCTGGATGGGGTTCCTCCCCTTTTACCCTTAACTGAGGCGGATATTCAATTTGACTTAGACCGTCGTCGCCCCGGACAGAGTGAGGTTACAACCCCTCGTAAAGAAGCGGATCAAGTTGAAATACTTTCCGGTGTTTTTGAGGGTAAAACCACGGGTGCCCCGATTGCACTTTTGATTCGAAATACCAATCAGCGTTCTGGGGATTACTCGACTATTCAATCTGTATTTCGACCTGGGCATGCGGATTATTCTTTTTTGGCGAAGTTTGGCTTTCGCGATTTTCGCGGTGGTGGACGCTCTTCTGGGCGTGAAACTGCTGCCCGTGTTGCCGCCGGTGCCATTGCTAAGAAATTTCTTAAAACTCTCGGTATTCAAATTATCGGCTACACCAAATCAATAGGGGATATCGAAGCCGAAACCATTGATTTTTCGGTGATTGAATCGAACCCTGTTCGGTGCGCAGATCCTGAAAAAGCAAAGGCGATGGTGGCCTTAATTGAGTTAGCAAAGGCTGAACATGATTCTTTAGGTGGGGTGATTGAAACCCAGATTATTGGATGCCCTGCAGGTTTAGGTGATCCCGTTTTTGATAAGCTTGATGCGATGTTGTCCCATGCTGTGATGTCGATCGGAACGATTAAGGGCATTGAATTTGGTGATGGCTTTGCTTCAACACGTCTTAAGGGCTCGGTTCATAATGATGCCTTTTATCATGATGGTGAAAAAGTACGTACCCAGACCAACCATGCGGGAGGGATTTTGGGGGGGATTTCAACCGGAGAGGTTATTGTTTTTCGCGCTGCTATCAAGCCCGCCTCCTCGATTGCCAAAACCCAGCAAACGGTCAATTTAGACAATGCACCTCAAGAAATTCAGGTGGAGGGCCGGCATGACCCTTGTATTTGTCCCCGTGCGGTTCCAGTGATTGAGTGTATGGCCGCATTGACGATTATGGATGCTTATTTGGTTCAACAAACTGTCTTAAAAGGGCAACTGTGAAGCTAATCTCCTGGAACGTGAATGGCATTCGTGCCTGCGTGAAAAAAGGGTTTTTGACCTATCTTGAAGAAGAACGCCCGGATATTATTTGTCTGCAAGAAACCAAGGCCTTGCCTGAGGATCTGGAAGATCATGTCCTCAATCCGATGGGGTATCATACGAGTTGGAATTCTGCTAAACGTAAGGGGTATAGTGGGGTTGCGCTTTTATCCCGAAAAAAACCGCTTAATATCGTGCATGGGATTGGCATTGACCGATTTGATGACGAGGGCCGAGTGATTATGGGAGATTATGGAGACTTTGTGGTGTTCGGTGTGTATTTTCCGAATGGCCAGCAAGGCGAGGAGCGACTCCAATACAAGCTTGATTTTTATGATGCCTTTTTTGAGATGACCACGCAAATGATCGCAGAAGGTCGCAATGTCATCATTTGTGGCGATTACAACACTGCGCATCGTGAAATTGATTTGGCTAATCCCAAGGAAAATGAAAATTACTCTGGCTTTCTTCCCATTGAGCGCGCTTGGATGGATCGTATCGAGCAAATGGGCTACGTCGATACTTTTAGGAAATTTAATCAGGAGCCTGCCCAATATTCGTGGTGGACGTATCGGGTGAATGCCCGCGCCCGGAATATCGGGTGGCGGATTGACTATTTTTGGGTCAACGAAGCTTTTGCACCACGCGTGGGGTCGGCCTTTATTCAGCCTCATATTATGGGCTCTGATCATTGTCCAGTAGGGATTACCTTGTCCGCATGAGGGAAACCTTGTCCGACAAACGTCGTCGGTTTGCTGAGATTTATACCCGGTTGATGCGCCTTTATCCCAATGTCGGGACTTTTTTAACACACCGTAATGCCTTTGAGCTGCTGGTGGCCGTGGTGTTATCTGCGCAATGTACAGATGCCAGAGTTAATCAAGTTACCCCTGCCCTCTTTGCACAATTTCCAACGCCTGAAGCCTTTGCCGCAGCCACCCCAGAGGAAGTGGTAGAGCCCATTCGATCCGTCAGTTTTTGTTTTACAAAGGCCACGCATTTGGTTCAGTTGGCCCAAATTATTTTGGATCGTTTTTCGGGGGAAGTTCCAGATACATTGGAAGAACTCACCCAATTACCCGGTGTCGGGCGCAAAACGGCGAATGTCATTTTGGGACAAGTTTTTGGAAAACCTGGCATTACAGTCGACACCCATGTTAAACGCTTGTCATATCGCTGGTCTTTTACCAAGTCTGATTCTGCGGATAAAGCAGAACAGGATTTGATGAAGATTTGGGATGAGTCGGCCTGGACTCCCTTTTCTTCGGTGGTTATTTTACATGGTCGCAACACTTGCCATGCCCGAAAACCGGATTGCGAGCACTGTATTTTAGACGATATTTGTCCGAAAAAATTCTGATGATTCCCCCATTAATAAAACCTCTTGTGATGATTTTGGGGACCACTGCAAGTGGGAAAACGGATCTCGCCTTACAATTGGCGCTCGCAAATCCTGGGGCCCAGATTATCTGTGCCGATGCGTTTCAAGTATATCGGGGCCTAGATATCGGCACGGCAAAGCTTCCGGAGTCTGAACGCCAAGGCATCGTGCATCATTTGCTAGATATCAAATCCCCGCATGATCATTTTTCTGTAGGGGAATTTTTGAGATGCTGTGACGCCATTATTCAAAATGCATCTGGCCCCTTGATCTTTTGTGGCGGGACGCTGTACTACCTTTATGCCTTTTTGCATCAGTATGAATTTGAGACTGGCCCACGTGATTTGGTGATCAGTGACCAATTGGCCCGGGATGCGGAAAAGTTTGGATCAAAAGCGATGTGGGAAAGATTATCCGAACAGGACCCTGTGTATGCCCAGAAGGTCCATCCTCATGATATGAAAAGGGTACTACGTGCTTTGGAAATTATTGCGTCAACGGGCCGTATTCCGTCGGCGGTGTTTCACGCTTCAGCATCGCGGACTGATGTTCAATTAATTGGGATTGAGCGACCACTCGATATGATGCACGATCGCATTAATCAACGTGTTTTAGGTATGGTGGATGCCGGATTTGTTGAAGAAGTGCAGGGATTACTGGCTCAGGGCTGGGGCCCCCAAGATCAATCGTATCAAGCCTTAGGCTACGCAGATGTTCACCAGTATTTGACGGGTGACTTGCGCAAGAGCGAAATGGTAGAATGTATTCAGTTGAAAACCCGACAATTTGCAAAACGACAAAGGACTTGGTTACGACGCTTTGAACAAGTGGACTGGATTCAAATTTAATATCGTTGCCAAAAGCCGTCTTTGGACGTTCTTGATGGTGGCTGCTGGTGTATTGGGAATGTCATTTTTGGTGGCTTTTTCATACCTCCCTCACAACCTACGTTTGCATGAAGGTCAGATTGCGTCTCGCACTATTGTGTCGCCCCGCTATATCGAAATGCAAACCTCCTCAGATAAAGAAAGGGAGTCCCAATTTCGATCTCGAAATCGCCGTCTTTTTGAAAAGATCTATTCCATCGATGATGCTATTTCAAAATCTGTCATTGATAATATCCGCAATTGTTTTGACGAAATCAAAGCTATTCAAAAATCGCAGACTCCCCCCGATATTTACCCCGCAGTATTACAGTTTATCCCAAAAGAAACTCTGGATACTTTGGTCAAAACTGATGCTAAGCAGCTTTTGGCTCTGGAATACTTCACGGTACAGCACGCCGAAGATTTATTGAACTCCGGCATCATTAATGTGGAATCTTCAAATCTTTCGTATTTGCTGGATTCTAGTGTGGGTTTCTGGGGGATTAATCCCTCGAATAAAGAAGTGGCCTATCTCGTTTTGATGCAATTTTTGAAGCCAAACTTGGTTTACGATGCCCTACGTACTAAAACCTTAGAGGGACAGTTGGGCTTAACAGGTTCATTTACAACCATTTTCAAGGAAGGCCAGCCCATCGTTTACAAAGGAGATACCGTCACACGGTCTCATTTGGAAATTTTTAAAGCGCTGAATATCTATGGGGTTAAAGTTGCTTGGATTCAGCTCGTTGGGATTGTGATTATTGTCAGTTTTCTCTTGGTGTTATTGGAACGGTTTATCTACTTTTTCAACCCCCGTATTCATTCTGAAACCCGATATTTGGTCTTGGTTTATGTGTTGCTCCTCTTGGGGGTTATTAACGCCGTTTTTGTTCAATATATAGGTCATTTGCCTTGGATGATTGATCCACGGTTTTTGATCCCGATTTCGATCTTTGCCATTATGGTGTCCTTGCTGTTGCGCACCAATATTTCGATGTTGTCAGGGACGGTGGTGAGTGTTTTTATCGCGATCGTCTTTAAAATGGATATGTCGGTGCTGCTTTACTTGTTTTTATCAAACTGTGTGACGCTGTTTATTGCCTACAAAAAATACACACGAAAAGACCTCATTTTCTCTGGGTATTGGGTGGGATTATTTAACTTTGTCTTTGTTTGCAGCGTTGGCTTTTTAAACGAAGAAATTCGGCTGCTGTGGTATGTTTCCAATTCTATTATTGCGTTTTCAACCGGGATTTTATCCTCTATGATTACGCTTGCGATTCTGCCTTATTTTGAGACTATTTTTAATATCAATACCCGTCAGAGTTTGTTTGACTTTTCGAATCTTAATCATTCGCTTCTTAAGCAGCTCATGATTAGTGCGCCTGGGACCTACCAACATAGTTTGATGGTGGCAAACTTGGCGGAAGCGGCGGCTGAGGTGACTCAGGCTGCGGATCCCGTGTTGTGTCGTGTCGCTGCTTACTTTCATGATATTGGGAAGATTAAGCGTCCCCAATTTTTTACGGAGAACCAGCTTTCTGGGGATAACCCACATGATCAATTAGCCCCACATATGAGCAAAATGATTATTGCTAACCATGTCAAGGACGGGATTGATTTAGGGATGAAATATAAGCTTCCCGACCCCGTGATTGATATTATTGCCCAGCATCATGGCACGACGATGGTTTCGTTTTTCTATATCCAGGCGTTGCATGCTAACGCTGAAACTGCGAAAGAAGAATTCCGTTATCCGGGCCCGAAACCCAATTCAAAAGAAGCCGGAATTGTCATGCTGGCCGACTCTACTGAAGCGGCAACGCGATCTTTGGATAAACCTAGCTTTGCGCGTGTTGAGAGCATGGTCGAAAAGGTGTTTAAGGATAAAATTGAGGACCATCAATTGGATGATTGCCCGTTGAGCCTCAAAGAGATTACGCTCATCAAGGAAACTTTTTTGAAAATTTTTAAAGGGATTTACCATGTTCGCTTGGATTATGCGGATGAGGTGGCCCAGTTTTTAGCGCAACAAAAGGATAAAAAATGAGGGGTAACACCGACGAGATTGAGATATCGGTGGCGCGACGGAGCCAGGTTCCATTGACCTTTCGCCCTACCCTGTATGCGCGAAAAATTTTGAAGGTACTGGGAATCACGCAAGGCAAATTTGAATTTACCTTTGTAGATAACGCAACGCTCACCGAAATGAATCGCGCCTATCTGGAACATGATTATGATACAGATATTATTACATTTAGCCTCGGTGATGGGGACGAATTGATGGGCGATTTGTATATTTCTGTCGAGCAAGCTCAAATTCAAGCGAGGGATCAAGGGCAGTCCCTGGAAAATGAGCTCAAAACGTTGATGATTCATGGGATTTTGCATCTTTTGGGATACGATGATCAGACTGACGCCCAGCGTAAAATTATGTTTGAGCGACAATCGGCCATATTGGAGCTGGCACGATGAGGGATCCTGAGTCGAAAAGGACTTTTTATCATTCCTTGTGGGATGCGCTTCGCGGGATTGGATTTACTTGGGCAGCTGAGCGGAATTTTCGCATTCATACGATGATGGGTGTTTTGGCTATTGTCATGGGGATTTCCTTGCATATCAATCGCCGGGAATGGTTGGCTTTAAGCATTTGTATTTTGATGGTGATCATGGCCGAAATGTTTAATACGAGCATTGAGGTCTTGGTCGACTTGGTTACGCGAAAGAAAAAATACCGGGCCATGTTGAGCAAGGATATTGCAGCGGGCGCGGTCTTGATTGCGGCTTTCAATGCCGCATTGACCGGTGGCATTATTTTTATCCCTAAGATTTGGCTAATATTGACTGGAGGTGGATTTTTTCTTGAGTTCTGAATGGATGGCCGCATTTGCGTTTTTTGTGTGTTTGGGTTTTTCAGCTTTTTTTTCATGTGCCGAGGCCGCCTGCACGGGTCTTAATCGTGCTAAGGTCAGCAATTTGGCCAAGAAAAATTCCCGGTTTGAGCTTTTAATTCAGCTGCTTTCTCGCCCTCAAAAACTCTTGGTGGGCTTATTTATCGGACAGCATTTGTTTACTTCCGGGGCGGTGATTTGCGCGACCTATGTGACCTTCTTGATTTTACCCGCCTATGGTTTTTCAACACCCTGGGTATTGATGTTGTCTTTAACGCTTGTCGTGAGCCTGTTGATGGTGCTGACTTCGGATATGCTTCCTCGGACACTCGCCTCTAGTCGCCCTGAAAAATTAGCGGTTATTTTATCCAAACCTGTTCAATGGTCCTTGTTTTTTCTCACCCCGTTTATTGTTATTTTTGAGTGGATTATGCATTATGTCTCACAACTTTCAGGGCAAGTCTATTTGGATTCTAACCGACTTATTACTGCGGATGAAATTAAAAACTTGATTGCCATGGGCGAAAAAGAAGGGGTGATTGAGTCTGTTGAAAAAGAAATGATTCATAGTATTTTCCAGATTTCTCAAACGATTGTTCGTGAGATCTTGACGCCCCGTACGGATATTATCGCGTTGCCGGTTGGGGCTACCATTGAGGAAGCCATCGCGGTGATCAAAGAACATGGGCATTCTCGTATTCCAGTCTTTGACGGCAAAATGGATAACGTGGTTGGCGTGGTTTATGCTAAGGATTTTTTATCGATTCCGGATTCCACTTTAGGGATCAAACCGCTCTTGCGTGAGCCTGTTTTTGTGCCTGAAACCCAAAATATTGTGGATTTGCTGCACATGATGAAAAAGAGTAAGTTTCATTTGGCCCTTGTCGTGGATGAATATGGTGGGATTTCAGGATTAGTCTCCCTCGAAGATATTATCGAGGAAATTATCGGGGATGTTCAAGATGAATACGATAAGGACGAAAAGCCTGAATTTGTTCAGATTTCGCCGACCCATTTTGTCGTTGATGGCGGCATGAACATTGATGATTTGTCACTTCAAATCGGGATTGATTTTCCGAAAGATGAAGATTTTGATACCATCGGTGGGTTCGTGTTAAGTTTATTGGGTAAATTTCCTTCTCGGGGAGAAGAAGTTGCCTTCCAGAATCTCAAATTTAAAATCAAAGAAGTGAGTAGACGCCGAATTTTATCGGTGGATATTGTTGTCCATGACTAAAAACATCCGAAATTTTTGTATTATCGCCCACATTGACCATGGAAAATCTACTTTAGCCGATCGCTTAATTCAGTTGACTGGCACAGTTTCTGACCGTGACATGAAGGAACAGCTCCTCGATACGATGGATATCGAACGGGAACGTGGCATCACCATTAAGATGCAAGCGGTTCGGCTGGAATACCGCGCCAAAGATGGTGAGATGTATATTCTGAACCTGATTGATACGCCAGGACACGTCGATTTTAGCTATGAAGTATCTCGGTCTCTCGCGGCTTGTGAGGGTGCCCTGCTTTTGGTGGATTCAACCCAAGGTATTGAGGCCCAGACGATGGCCAATTTCTATTTGGCGCTTGAACACGATCTGGAAATAATTCCGGTCGTCAATAAAGTAGATTTGCCTTCTGCGGATATCGAAAAAGTGACCGGTGAAATTGAGCATGTCTTGGGGATTCCTGCCTCAGATTGTTTGCTGACTAGTGCCAAGACAGGCTTGGGTATCCCCGATGTTTTGGAAGCGATTGTGAAGCGCGTTCCCCTTCCTCGAAATCCCGAGACGATGACCACGCTTCGCGCCTTGATTTTTGATGCGCATTACGACGAATATAAGGGTGTGATTATTTATGTACGGGTAGTGAGCGGTGAGCTTGTCAAAGGCCAAAAGATCTTGTTGATGTCGATTGATAAAACCTACGAAGTCTTGGAGATTGGCTTTTTTAAGCCCAAAATGACCGCGTCTCAAAAAATTGATACAGGGGAAGTTGGCTACGTTATTTTGAATATTAAAAATGTCAGTGATGCCAATATTGGGGATACGCTAACAGATGCTAAAAATCCGGTCGATACTCCTTTACCCGGCTACAAAGAGGCCAAGCCGATGGTCTTTTGTGGATTTTATCCGGTGGATACTGAGCAGTTTCCCGATTTGCGTGATGCATTGGAACGCTTACAGCTCAATGATTCCTCCCTTCATTTTGAAACGGAATCTTCTCAAGCCCTTGGGTTTGGCTTCCGGTGTGGATTCTTGGGCCTATTGCACCTTGATATCATCCAGGAGCGCCTCGAGCGCGAATTTAATATAGATATCGTTGCAACAGCGCCAAATGTCACCTACCGCATTACAAAGACCGATGGTGAGATTATTATGTTGGACAACCCCAGCAATTTTCCACCCGTACAGCAAATTGCAGTGATGGAAGAGCCGATTATGGGGCTTTCAGTCATTACCCCCAATAGCTTTATTGGAACCGTTATGGAGCTCACGCAAGAACATCGTGGGCTGTATCAGAAAACCGAATATATTGACTCCGAGCGTCAGCTCATTAAGTTTTTGATTCCTTTAAACGAGTTGATTTCCAACTTTTTTGATAAGCTCAAATCCGCCACACGTGGCTACGCAAGTATGGATTATTGGTTTGAAGCGTACCAACCCGCGCGATTGGTGAAGGTGAATATGCTGATCAATGGTGATCCGGTGGATGCCTTGTCCTTTATTTCCCATGAAAGTAAATCGGTTTACATCGCACGCCGGATGGCTGAAAAATTAAAAGAGCTCATTCCACGGCAGTTATATGAGGTCAATATTCAAGGGGCTGTTGGCGGTAAAGTTATTTGCCGAGAGACGATTAAGGCCATGCGTAAGAATGTCACGGCCAAATGTTATGGGGGGGATATTAGCCGAAAGCGCAAGCTTTTGGAAAAGCAAAAAGAGGGTAAAAAGCGCATGAAGAGCATCGGCTCCATTGAGGTGCCCAAGGAAGCCTTCCTTGCCGTTCTCAAAATTGACAGCTAACGTTACCCCGCTTTCAGGGACCTGGTCAGGATGTCTTGCTCAGGTCGCGACAGCCATGGATTTATGCGTTCTGGAGAGCCAGACTCCGCCTTGTGCTTTGTCCAGATATTCCATTGCGGCCTTTGATTTGTTAGACTCCCTCACCCTAACCCCTCAAAACGCAGACTCGTTTGAGTCTGAATTACAGACGTTTGTAGATCGATATGCTGCTCAGCTGCACATTGAAATGCCGGGCCTTCCCTTTTCTGGCGGCGTCATGGGCTGGCTAGGGTATGAAAAACAGGATGGGTTTTTTGCGGTGTATCGTCAGTACTGGGTGTGGGATCACCATCACGATCTGGGCTGGAAGATTGTGTTTGGTGAAGAGAGCTCGCCTCATGGCATTTCGCCTTCGTTTCAGCGCCTAAGTATTCCAAAACCGGAGCTGACTGAGGAGCAGTACATGACTTGCGTTAATCGTATTTTGGCGCACATTCGCCAAGGAGATATTTATCAGGCTAATTTTTCTTATCGATTTAGCGCGGTGATGTCGGGAGATTTATGGCCAGTGTTTGCCCGGCTCAGGGAGGTTTCCCCAGCGCCATTTGGGGCGTTTCTGCGCTGGAAGGACGGCGCAATTGCCAGTGCCTCGCCGGAGGAATTTATTCGGATTCAGGGACGACACATTCAAACCCGTCCGATCAAAGGAACGTCGCGACGTGGCCAATCTGCAATGGAAGATCAGGCTTTAGGCCAGCAGCTTTTAAACTCAGAGAAAAACCGTGCCGAGCTAACCATGATTATTGATTTAATGCGTAATGATCTGAGCCGAATTTGTGACTATGGCTCAGTTAAGATGGTTGATCCGGGTATTATTTTAGAGGCCTATGCTCAGGTTTTTCACTTGGTGGCCACCATTGAGGGTGAGCTTCGGGATACGCTTCATCCGGTTCAGGCGTTATTTTCTGTTTTTCCCGGGGGCTCTATTACGGGGGCGCCTAAACGCCGTGCTATGGAGATTTTAGACAATTTGGAGGTGAGCCCACGCTCGGTCTATACGGGGTGTATCGGGTATTTCGGCTTCGATGGCTGTGCCCACTTTAATATCGCTATTCGGACCGTGTATTGCCGAAACGGGCACCTCTATTTTCATGCAGGTGGCGGCATTGTCGCTGATTCTGATCCCCAAGAAGAATGGGCAGAGACACAGGTCAAGGCCTCCGGGATTCTCGCCGCTTTGGATGACTTAGCTTCGATTTAGAATTTGAATGAGGTAGACCAAGACCCCGGTAATCGAAATGTATTGCCAGAGTGGGAAGGTGATCCTGGCGACTTTTTTGTGGCTCTCAAATTTGTTCAGAAAGGCAAAGGCAAAGGTCGTGAGGATAAAGGGGAGCCCAATCACCGTGCTGATGATGTGTGTAATTAAGATGACAAAATAGGTGGGGCGGATCCAGCCTTGGCCTTCAAAAATAACCGGTGGGCTGACAATATGATGGGTGACATAGCCCACTAAAAAACAGGCGGACCAGAAAAACGCGGTGAGCATCCAGGCTTTATGCCAGGCTTTTTGTTTGCGCTGGATCATCCAAAACCCGAAAGCCAAGCTCAATGCGCTCAGCAGGTTGCAAATCGCATTGGAAGCGGGAAGGAAATCCAGATTGGAGCTGTGTTGGAGTGGGGATTCGAATCCATAAATCAACCAGAAAAGTGCCGCCGAAATCAGAAGACTGACCGCCAGTCCGATTTTAAAAATACGCTTATCTTCGGGGTGCATTGTGCCGTTTTTGGAGGCAAGATTGGATATCTTGCAAGGATAATCCTTGGTGGTGGAGGAGGACTGCGAGGTGAAAAACGAGATCGCTGGCTTCGTTTAACAGCTCTTTTTTGTCTTGGTTTTTGGCGGCGATGATGACTTCGCCTGTTTCTTCACCGACTTTACGAAGGATTCGATCAATACCGGCGGTGTAGAGGCTGGTGGTGTAGGCGTCTTCAGGGAGATTTTTTTTGCGATCTTCGAGAAGATTATCCAAAGTATTGAAAAAGGGAGTATCGCTCATACCACCCAATAATGCCCCGCGCCCAGGATTTTTTCAATAGCGAGGAGCACTGGTTCTTCTCCCGAGATGCGATATTTTTCGTGTGCTTGGATTTTGGTGTCCCCTACCATCAAAATAACCGGGACCCCTCCCCTATTTTCCATGAATACTTTTCTGAGTGTTTTATAAATCTCCATATTTTCAAGATTTTCGGTATCAATGTAGACCTTTTTAGCATCGTTTTGGTGAAGGGGTTCTAGGTCATCGCAAATGAGGGATACTTGCTCTTGGCTGACCCGAACTCTGGCGTGAATCAGGACAATCGCATCGTCTACAAAATGTGGGGCAATGGTTTCATATTTTTTGGTTTGAAATACCACTATCTCAATGCTGCCCGTCATATCTTCGAGGGTCCCGACCAGCATTTCCTTCTTGGTCTTGGTAATCATTTTTCGGGTATCGCAGATCAGGCCCAAAAGCGTAACCCGAGACTCTTCATCCTCGAGCGTAAGGGTATCGATGGCGCGGGGCATCTTTTCGAGTTGTTTTTGGTACTCCTCTAGGGGATGTCCAGATAAATACAGGCCAAGTAGGGCTTTTTCGTTTTTGAGGCGATCTCCCTTGCTTATATAAACGTGATGCTTGGGATCTAGTACAAGATTTTGAGCGGGATCAGCGCCCTCAAAGAGCCCAAGCTGCCCGTTTTCACGTTCTCTGGCCAGAGATTGTGCAAAATCAGAAAGGCGTTCATAGTTGCCGAGTAATTCACCTCGATCACCAAGGCTATCGCAGGCCCCACTTTTGATGAGGTTTTCCAAGACCCGTTTATTAATCTGCTTATTGTCACATCGGGAGCAGAGCTCGCCTAAGGTTTTATACCCAGCCTCTCGATTTTTGAGAATGTTTTCGATGGCGGCTTCGCCTACGTTTTTGATGGCTAATAGGCCAAATCGAATCCCTGGAATATCCTTAGTCTCACCCGTGAGCTCAATGGAAAACATTTTTTCTGAGAAATTAATATCGGGGGGTAATACGGGAATGCCCATTTGGCGGCATTCTTGGATATAGAGCGATACCCGATCTGTTGAGCCAAAAATACTGGATAGCAACGCCACCATGTATTCGACGGGATAATTGGCCTTGAGATAGGCCGTTTGGTATGAAATAAGGGCGTAGGCTGCGGAGTGAGACTTATTGAAGCCATATTCAGCAAATTTATAGCACAGCTCAAAAATACGCTTGGATTTATCAGCTGGGAAGTTGCGCTGCCGGGCACCGTTCAAAAACTCTTCGCGGAGCTTGTCCATCTCTTCTTTTTTCTTCTTACCCATGGCGCGACGCAGCATGTCGGCTTGGCCCAATGTAAATCCACCGATTACGCTGGCGATCTGCATAACCTGTTCTTGGTAGACAATCAGCCCGTAGGTTTCTTTGAGAATGGATTCGAGCTCAGGAAGATCGTATTTGACGGTGGTTTTACCCAGTTTGTTGGAAATAAAATCGCTTACCATTCCAGATCCCAATGGACCCGGTCGATAGAGTGCCAGTGCGGCAATAATGTCCTCAAACACGCGCGGCTGCATTTCTTTGATTAGGGCGCGCATCCCCCGGCCTTCCAACTGGAAGATCCCCATCGTATTGCCTGAACACAGTAGATCGTAGGTTTTAACATCATCATCCGGTAGTGCGTTGAGATCCAGCATCACCCCGTATTTTTGGTGAATGAGCGCTACCGCATCCTCCATAACGGTAAGGTTTCTCAGGCCCAAAATATCCATTTTAAGGAGCCCGACTTTTTCAAGATCCGTCATGGAAAATTGGGTTGCCACCTGGCCATCGTTTCGAATTAAGGGTACAACACTGGCTAGTGGATCTCTAGAAATAACCACCCCAGCAGCGTGGATGGAGGTATGCCGGGACACGCCTTCTAGCTGGATGGCAATGTCGAATAATTGTTTGTATTCGTCGCTGGACTCATAGATTTTTTTGAGATCGGGGACGGTTTCTAGGGCTTCCGGAATACTGCAGTATTGGCCAGGCGTGGAGGGAATTAGCTTGGCAATGCGGTCGACTTCACGTAGCGGTACATCCAACACCCGTCCGACGTCACGAATCACACCTCGGGAGGCCATGGTGCCAAACGTTGCAATTTGAGAGACGTGATCCTTATGGTACTTGGCAATAATGTAGTCGATGACTTCCGAGCGTCTTCGGATACAAAAGTCCAAGTCGATATCCGGCATGGATACCCGTTCGGGATTCAAAAACCGTTCAAAAAGGAGGTTGTATTTGAGTGGATCAATTTTGGTGATATCTAGTGCATAGGATACGATAGAGCCGGCAGCGGAGCCTCGGCCTGGCCCCGTTGGGATCTGGGATTGGGTGCAATAATGCAGAAAATCGTAGATGATCAAAAAATACGTGGCGTATTGCATGGGCTTGATAACATCTAGCTCAAACTTCACTCTGGCCCGGATTTCGTCCGTTATTTCATTGTATTTTTTATCAATGCCTTCCCAGACGAGCTTTTCAAGGTAATCTTCCGCACTTAGGTTATCCGGACACTCAAAGTGAGGGAGTTTGACCTGCTCAGTTTCAATGACGAGGTTGCATTTTTGCGCAATTTTGAGGGTATTTTCAAGTGCTTCAGGGTATTGGGCAAAGGTGGCCTGCATTTCAGCTTCAGACTTGAAATAATGGGCATCTGAAAGATTGCGACCCCGGGTTTCTTCGTGGAGGAGCTTGCCAGTTTGGATACACCCTAAAATATCTTTAATTTCAGCATCTTTTTGAGCCAAATAATAGACATCATTGGTGGCCACAATGGGAATGCCCAGTTCTTCGCCCAGCTCTTTTGAGCTTTCGTTGATGATGTCTTCCATGGGCTGATCTAAGAACTGAACCCCAAGATAAAACTCCCCTTGAAAGGCGTCTTTGAATGCCGTTGCAAGGGCCTTGGCTTCTTCTTTTTCATTTTGCCGAAGCATGTATCCAATGGGGCCACGAAGACCCGGGGAAATCGCAATAAGCCCTTCAGTGTGGTCTTTAAGTGTTTGAAAATCTGTCCGTGGTTTATAGTAAAAACCATCAAGATTGGCTTGAGTCACCAGTTTGATGAGGTTTTGGTAGCCCGTGTAGTTTTGGCAAAGCAAAATAAGCCGATGCCAGCCCCGTTCTTTGACACTCGCATTTTCAGCCAAGTACATTTCGCACCCAATAATGGGTTTAATGCCTTTGCTTTTGGCGTGCATGTAAAACTGGATAATGCCGTACATCGTGCCATTGTCGGTAATGGCCAATGACGGCATATTTGCCTTCACGGCTTGGTCAATAAGATCCGGTATTTTAATGGGAGATTCGAGTAGCGAATACTGGGTATGGACGTGAAGGTGAACAAAGGAAGCACTCATACGTGGACTACTGGACAGCGCTGGGGTTGGCTAAATCATTTCGGATTTGGCAGACTTTTTGATAGCGTTTGAACACCGCGTCCACATAACTGACTGTAAAATTAGAGAAGTCCCCTTTGGCGCGTTTAACAGCAATTTCGCCTCGGAGATAGGCAGCTAAAGCAAATGAAAGCTGCAACGAATGGCCATCCCACATCGATACGAGCCCTTTTAAGTACTGGACTGTAGCCGTTAAATTTTCTTTGATGTCGTAGGGATTCTGAATTTTAAATTGGCGGTACGTACTGGCCATTAATTGCCCCAATCCTTTGGCACCAGAACGATTGGCGGCGCGTTTATTGAACCCTGATTCGGCATCAATAATTGCTGCGACCCACTTGGGATCGAGTTGTTGCTCTTTGCTTTGGATGACAATTTCTTCGGAAATCTGTTGGGCATCTACACTAGACACTTGGGGATGATATTTCGCAATATACCGACGGATTGCTTCGGATTCGTTGGCTTGGTTTTGGGCGACTTGCAAGTCTTGAATCGACTGTGCCCACTTTGCCTGAAGATGTTCCTCATGTTCAGGGGGGAGCGCTCGGGCCTGAAGTGAGATTGAGCAGACTAAAATACCTGCCAAAATGAGGCTAAATTTGAACGGTTTCATCTTCGCCATAGCATCCTACTATATCATAAAATTTGTGATTTTGTCTCTAGATGAAGACGGGATAAGTTGGTAGGATTATGGATTATGTCAATAATCACTTCTATTTTAGATTGTCGTCCCACTATTGAAACGGCCATTTTAGAGGGATTACCGACTACTGCCCTCCCTGGTTTTGTGCGCTTATCTGAAGCGATGCGTTATAGTGTTTCGGCCCGGGCAAAGCGGATTCGACCCTTGTTGTGCATTGCATCGTATTCTCTTTTTGAGCTGGAATGGCACTCCGTCCTTCCCTTGTGTTGTGCATTGGAGTGGATTCATACCTATTCGTTGATTCACGATGATTTACCTGCCATGGATAATGATGATTATCGACGTGGGGTTTTAACCAGTCATCGTCGCTATGATGAGGTCACCGCCATTTTATCCGGGGATGCGCTTAACACTTATGCCTTTGAGTGGCTGGCCCAAGAATTGCCCAAAGCTTTTTCGCCGGAACGGTGTCTTCCCGTCATTTCTGGCCTGGCTCACGCCTGTGGGGTGTTGGGGATGGCCGGAGGTCAAATGTTAGATATGTTGGCTCAACATCAGGTGGCCAGTCTGGAGTCGGTTCTGAATATTCATCGGGCTAAAACCGGAGCCTTGATTGAGGCCTCCGTGGTCTTGCCAGCCCATCTAGTCGGCGCAACTTCTTCTGTTATTTCAGCGCTCTGTGAATTTGGAGCTGATCTTGGGCTGCTCTTTCAAGTCATTGATGACATTTTGGATGAAACTTCCACTTCAGCTGAGCTGGGGAAAACGGCAAGAAAAGATGCCTCCCAGGCAAAACTCACCGTTGTCCGAGTCATGGGCTTATCTGACTCTGAGCGTTTCGCTCAAACCCTTCAGGCACAGGTCATGAAACGGCTCGAGGTCTTATCCCAAATGGGCTTGGATGTGGTACACTTGAGAGAACTTGTCGTACTTGTTGCCAATCGTCGATATTAAGGGCTTTTCATTTTGAAACTTTACTTTTCGGAACTGTACCCGCTGGTGAGCTCGGTTTCTAGTATGTTGTTGGCGCAATTGATTAAGTGTGTTTATTCTTTTTTGCAAGACCGAACTGTAGATTTTAGAAAATGGTTTTCATCCGGGGGCATGCCCTCTTCGCATTCGGCTTTGGTTTGTGCAATGAGTACTGCAGTTGGCCTTCAGGATGGATTCACAAGCTCACTTTTCTCTGTTTCTGTCGTATTTTCCTTGATTGTTTTGTATGATGCTGCTGGCGTTCGCCAGGTGGTTGGCACGCAGGCGGTGATCTTGAATGAAATGATCGATGCCATGGTGACGCGTGGTTTTTTACAAGAAAAACGGATTAAAGAACTGCTCGGACATACGCCCGTTGAGGTTGCCGCAGGTGCAGTCTTGGGAATTTTTATCAGCTTGTTTTTTTGGATTCTCTAGCTTTTCAATGACTGAAGGATTTTTATGCAGCTCACCCGTTTAAATTTACCCGACGATATTAAACACCTTTGTGCCCAGGAACTTGAAGATCTTGCAGCAGAAGTGCGACAAAAATTATTGGAAGTGGGTCAGGTCTGTGGCGGGCATTTAGCCTCGAATTTAGGGGTTGTAGAACTGACCATTGCAATGCACGCGGTGTTTTCGACACCCAAGGATAAATTTCTTTGGGATACCTCCCATCAAACCTACGTCCACAAAATGCTGACTGGGCGGTTGGATAGTATTTTGACCATTCGCAAAGAAAATGGCCTGTGTGGATTTGCCAATATTTTTGAGAGCCCGCATGATGCCTTTGGCGCTGGGCATGCCTCCACGGCACTTTCGGCAGCCTTGGGATTTGCCCATGCCCGGGAGCTCAAAGGCGAGGACTATTCCGTTATTTCAGTGATTGGGGATGCCTCGTTATCCGGCGGGATGAGCTTTGAGGCCCTCAACAACGTTGATCGATTGAACTCCAACTTTATCTGTATTTTGAATGACAACAACATGTCGATTTCAGCGCCAGTCGGCAGTATGGCGGCTTATATTACCCAAATCCGAACCTCCAATGCCTATGCCCATGCGAAGCATCAATTTGAGCGTATTGTGAGTAAAATTCCGCGAATCGGGGTTCCATTGCGCAAGCGTATTGAAAAATTTGTGGATCGGCTGCGGGATGTGGTCTTGGACTCTAAGTTCGGGGTCCTTTTTGAAGAATTTGGATTCAAATATTTTGGACCGATTGATGGCCATAATATTCCGGCGCTCATGGCTGCACTTAAGTACGCAAAGTCTTACCGTGGCCCTGTGATGATTCACATTCTGACGACCAAGGGCAAAGGCCATGAACCTGCAGAAGCAGATCCCGTGACTTTCCACGGAGTTTCTCCCAAAGCCGCATCCGTTTCAGCGGCTGTAGCCGCGCAACCTAAACCGAAAACCTATACCCAAGTTTTTGGCGAAGAACTTGTTCAAATGGGTGCACGTTATCAAGACATGGTTGTGATTACGCCGGCAATGAAAGAGGGCAGCGGGCTTAATGCCTTTGCGACTCAATTCCCGGATCGGTTTTTTGATGTGGGGATCGCAGAAGAACATGCCGTGACCTTTGCTGCAGGCTTGGCGAGATCGGGTGTGCGTCCTGTATTGGCGA
>JAHFCZ010000074.1 GCA_023249285.1 bacterium
TCATCCCCAAGGGTTGTAAGGAAAAGGCGTTTTTGGAGGCGATTGCAGGGTGCTGAATTACGCGCCTGTTGACGTGATGCCCACAACGGTTTTTACCCATTCAGGATGGGTGTTGAGACACGGAATCATTTCGAAAGACTCGCCACCGGCTTTGAGGAACAAATCGTGGCCGCGTTGTTGGATTTCTTCGAGGGTCTCCAGGCAATCACTCACAAAGGCCGGGCAGGCGACCAAGAGGCGCTTTACCCCTTGTTGTGCCAGCTCAGGAATGACCTGATCTGTATAGGGCTGAATCCAGGGATCGCGTCCCAATCGGGACTGAAATGATACGGAAATTTTCTCATTAGGGAGTTGCAATGCTGATTGCACGGCTCGCGTCGTGGCATAGACCTGAGCACGATAACAGGTTGCGTGTGCGGGGCTGGGGGTTGTACAACACTGGGCTGAGCATAAGCAATGTGTGCCGGTGGGATCTGATTTTTTGAGATGGCGTTCTGGAAGGCCATGGTAACTGAACAAAAGGTGGTCGAAGGGCTTTTCCAAATAGGGTGTCATACTCGCGGCCAAGGCGCGTATATAGCCAGGATCGTCGTAGAATGGGGGTTGGAGGGTCAGTGTCAGATGGGGCGCTAGGGCGCGAATGGCCTTACGGACGGCTTCAACGGCAGTCTGAGTGCTGGACATCGCATAGTGCGGGTACAAGGGAATAAGGTGGAGGGATTCCAGATCCGGATTTTGATCCAGGAGACCCTTTAAAGTGTCAAGGATCGATGGATTACCATATCGCATGGCAAGTACCACTGGGTGATCAACTTGGGCTTGCACGGCCTCTTTCAGGGCCTTAGAGATCGTGATGAGTGGTGAGCCGTCAGGTGTCCAGACTTGTTGGTAGGCATGGGCACTTTCATGGGAGCGTTTGGGCAAAATCCCCCCATACACCGCCAGCACGCGAACGATCCACGGCGTATCCAGAACGTAGGGATCCATCAAGAACTCCGCCAAATACCGGCGAACGGCCTCTGGGGTGGGCGCATCGGGAGACCCTAAATTAACGAGAAGAGTGGCGTGATTAGAGGACATTTCGGAAGGTGGCGTAGTCGATGTGATGTCCGGTGAATTTTTCAAAAGAAAGACGACCTTGCCCTGCCAGCATCCCTGCCCCGCCCAGAATTTGAGCGCCTTTTTCCTGGGCAGCCTGGAGGAAGGCGGTCATTACAGGTTTGTAGATGATGTCACAGCAGAGGTGGTGAGCCGTAATGAGCTCCCAGCGTGAAAAGGGGGACTGGCCTTGGGTATCGCCCATGCCAATGGGTGTCGTGTTAATCAAAATATCTGCCGCCGTGATGAGGGCATCGGGACATTGATTGAGGGGAAAGATTGTAATGGGTACTTCTTGGGCATTGGCGAGTTGAGACTGAATTTGGCGTTGAAGATCTTGGGCTTTCTCAAGCGAACGATTCAGAATGGTTAAGGCGGCAATACCCGCATCGATGAGGGCCCAGGCAATCCCTTTGGCTGCCCCCCCTGCCCCGATCAAAATTACGGATTTGCCTTGAAGAGTCCGCGTGGTTTCTGCCTGAAAGGCGTCTATAAATCCCGCGCCATCGGTATTGTAGCCGATCAATCGGCCATTGCGGTTTACAATCGTGTTCACCGCTTGGACACGTTTCGCAGAGCCATCCAACTCGTCTAAATACGGAATCACGGCTTCTTTGTGGGGGATTGTGACATTTAGGCCCACAATGCCCAGCGCTCTGATGCCGGCCATTGCGGCTCCCAGTTGATCGGGTGCAACATCAAATGCCATATACCGATAATTGAGGCCCAATTTTTCGTACCCGGTGTTATGCATCATCGGTGATGCGGTGTGTCGGACAGGATGTCCGATCACACCGCAAATCTGGGTTTCGCCTGAAATTGCAGCACGCTGCATGGGCAAGACTTAGGCTTCTTCGACTGGTTCAGCGACTGCGAAAGCTGCAAATTCTGCTTCGTAGTCCTTGGTATCCTCGCCGTTTGCATCGTCTTCGATTTTATCGTCTTCGTAGTCTTCTTCTGTTGTAGAATTCAGCACGACGCGACGGTAATCGCTCATCCCGGTCCCGGCTGGGATCAGTTTCCCGATAATCACGTTCTCTTTCAAGCCGTACATCGGGTCGGTTTGACCTTCCATCGCGGCCTTGGTCAGAACGCTCGCGGTCTGTTGGAACGAAGACGCGGATACGAAGCTTTCCGTATTCAAAGATGCGCGAGTGATCCCGAGCAATACCCGTTCACCAACAGCTGGCTCTTTGTTATCGTCGATCATCTGGATGTTTTGTTTTTCAAAGGTCCGAATATCAATCAGCTCGTTGGGCAAGAAAGTGGTTTCGCCCATGGCGACCACGTTTACTTTGCGGGTCATTTGGCGCACGATGACTTCCACGTGCTTGCTGTTAATCTGTACCCCTTGAGAACGGTATACCCGTTGAACTTCGTCACTCAGGTAGCCTTGGGTCGCCGCGACACCCTTGGTTTCAAGAATGTCATGAGGATTGATGACGCCATCGGTCAGCTGTTCGCCGCGACGCACCTTTTTACCAGAGTAGACCTTCAAACGTGTTCCGTATGGGATCTTGTATTCTTTCTTGCCACCTTCATCCCCCAAAATGGTTGCGACACGGTGACCTTCTTCGTCAGAGATTTCGACAATCCCGTCCAATTCAGTCAAGATCGCAGCGTCTTTGGGCTTACGCGCTTCGAATAATTCTTCAACGCGCGGTAACCCTTGAACGATGTCCTTGGTTTTAGAGGCATCCGCACCGCCAATCCGTTCCCGAGCCATAATCTCGCCGACACGGACTTTCGCGCCATCTTCGATGTAGAAGCTCGCGCCGGATAATACAGGGTAAGATTCCCCAGGACATACGCGCATGACCACCATGTCTTCTTTGGTCTTACCGGATTTACTGACTTGATCCGGGGCTTTATCAATACTCATGATAATCCCCCCGACTTCCAACACGGCCCCTGAACCTAGTTCTTCATCGGTTTTGATCCGGTCGCCTGCGGCGTATTGAGAAATCATTTTACGCGCTACAGTATAATCATGGAAAAGTTTCGGGTTGAAGACAAAGATTTCACCATCTTTTTTGGCCACGGTTTCGACCAATTTCCCCGCTTCATCTTCACGCTTCAAGAGCTCAACTCCGATGAGCTTGGTCATCCCTTCACTCTCGGAGATGATGTATTCAAACGCTGGGTCATACTCGGCCAATACATCGCCGACTTCAATTTTCTGCTTGGGCTTGGCCACAATGGTACTCCCACGTGGGATCAAATAGCCCCGTTTTTGGTTTTTATCTGCGGACAAGAAAAGGTTACCTTCACGAGTGGTTACCCAGATGATTTTACCGTTTTGGTCCGTAATTCGGCTGGTTGCCAAATCATCAGGCACTTCAAGAACACCTTTGTGCTTAGCCTTGATGTCCATCTTAGATGAACGACGTAAGTCTACCCCCCCGGTGTGGAAGGTTCTCATCGTCAGCTGTGTACCCGGCTCCCCGATGGATTGGGCTGCGATAATCCCGACCGCTTCGCCCACGTTAATGACTTTTCCAGACGCAAGATCGAGGCCGTAACATTTTTGGCAAAGGCCACGGTCGGTTTGGCATCTGTAGATGCTGCGAACGCGAACACTGTCGACGCCTGCTTCTTGAACCTCTTGAGCTTGATCGTGACCGATTAGCCCACCTGCAGGAACAATGACTTTCTTGCTGACAGGGTTCACCACATCTTCAAGTGCAAATCGACCTTCGATCAATTCACCCAAGGAAACAATGATGGTAATCCCGTCTTTAACCGACTGAATTTCAAGACCGTCTTCAGAGCCACAATCATCTTGAATAATCATGACATCCTGCGCCACGTCCACCAGACGGCGGGTCAAATACCCAGAGTCAGCGGTACGAAGTGCCGTGTCAACCAACCCTTTTCTCGCCCCGTAAGAGGAGATGAAGTATTCCGTGAGCGAAAGACCTTCTTTAAAGTTGGATTTGATCGGAATGTTAACTGTACGACCCTGAGCGTCGGACATCAAACCCCGCATCCCCGCCAACTGACGGACTTGGTCCATGTTCCCCCGAGCGCCGGAGTTAGCCATAATATACAAGTTATTCAGACGACCTAATTCGTTTTCAAGCGCACTGGCAACCTCTTGGGTCGTTGCCCGCCAGATATCGTTGCTCTGAAGTTGTCGCTCACGGGTGGAGATCGTCCCCATTTTGTGAAGCTTGTTGAGCTTCTCGACTTCTTTTTCTGCCTGATCCAAGAGTTTGGCTTTGGTGGAGGGGATACGCAAGTCGTCAACCGAAATGGAAATCCCTGACAAGGTCGAGTAGCGGAACCCAATATTTTTAAGTTCATCTACCAAGTGAGCGATCACATCGTTACCGTACTCGTTGAACCATTTGAATACCAACTCGCCCAGCTTTTTCTTACCTACGATTTCGTTGACATAAGTGGTGTCTTCAATCCCATACTGTCTCATGACATCCCATACCGTGCTGTTGAAAATAACCCGACCCAAGGTCGTGGCATATCGCACTTTATTGATGGTGACATTGACCTCGGTTTGAATGCCAATCACACAGGCTTCGTGCGCACGACGTGCTTCGTCGACATTGGCGAACGTTTTGCCTTTTCCCTGTAAATCATCAGGATTTTCAACGGTTAAGAAGTAGCAACCCAACACCATGTCTTGGGTAGGGGTCACAATCGCACGACCACTGGAAGGGGACAGAATGTTGTTCGTTGAAAGAATCAACAACCGGCATTCCGTTTGGGCCTCAAGGGACAATGGCACGTGAACCGCCATTTGGTCACCGTCAAAGTCCGCGTTAAACGCAGTACACACGAGCGGGTGGATTTGGATGGCAGATCCTTCAACCAGAATCGGTTCGAAGGCCTGAATCCCCAAACGGTGGAGGGTCGGCGCACGGTTAAGGAGTACCGGTTGACCTTTGATGACGTTTTCAAGGATGTCCCAGACAACGACTTCACGTTTTTCAATTTTACGTTTTGCACTTTTTACATTGGAGGCGTAGCCCAATTCCACCAATTTGCGAATTACAAATGGCTTGAAGAGTTCCAGCGCCATTTCTTTAGGCAATCCACATTGATGGAACTTCAAATGCGGCCCCACCACGATTACGGAACGTGCGGAGTAGTCGACCCGTTTCCCGAGAAGGTTTTGACGGAAACGACCTTGTTTCCCTTCAATAATATTCCCCAGAGATTTGAGTGGTCGGCCATTGGACCCTGTGACTGAGCGGCCCCGTTTTCCATTGGAAATGAGGACGTCCACGGCTTCTTGGAGCATCCGTTTTTCGTTCCGGATGATCATGTCTGGCGCACCGATATCAATGAGTCGTTTCAACCGGTTGTTACGGTTGACCACCCGACGATATAAGTCATTCAAATCGGAGGTTGCAAAACGGCCCCCTTCTAGCTGAACCATGGGGCGCAAATCCGGTGGCATGACGGGAATTGCTTCCAAAATCATCCACTCCGGACGGTTGCCGGATTTGTACAAGGACTCAACGATACGCAACCGCTTGGTTTGCTTCAAACGCTTTTGGCCTTTGAGTTCGTCTAGGTTGCTACGCAACTCAATCGCCAAGGATTTCAGATCAAGGGCTCCTAGGAGTTGCTTGATTGCAGAGGCACCCATTTCGGCTTTAAATTGGTTAGAATATCTTTCTTTCAATTTGCTGTATTCAGAGGTTGAAAGAAGCTGCTTCACTGAAAGCGCTTCTGAGATTGAAGGATTGACTTCGGTGATAACGTAAGAATCGTAGTAAATGACCTCTTCCAGTTGTCGAGAAGACATGTCGAGCAACAACCCAATGTAGCTAGGAATCCCCTTCAAGAACCAGATATGGCAGACATCCGCCGCCAATTCGATGTGGCCCATACGCTCACGACGGACTTTGGAGTGCGTGACTTCCACCCCGCAACGTTCGCAGACAATCCCACGGTACCGGACACGGCGATATTTGCCGCAAGAACATTCCCAATCTTTGACTGGGCCGAAGATCTTTTCACAGAAAAGACCTTTTCGTTCCGGTTTGAAGGTCCGATAGTTAATGGTTTCAGGCTTTTCGACTTCCCCGAAGGACCAGAATCGAATCCGGTCCGGGGAGGCCAAGCCAATTTCTAAATAATCAAAGTCACCAGGACTATTTACAAGCATGAAGGTCTCCTTTGGGTTTGTGGCTAGCGGTTGTCAATTTCAGTGCCGTCTGCGGATTTAACTTTAATATCCAAGGCAATGGATCTTAACTCCCGCAACAACACGCGGAAGGATTCCGGTGTGCCGGGGCGAGACAAGCTCTTCCCTTTGATAATGGCTTCATAGGCTTTTGCACGTCCGGTCAAGTCGTCCGACTTAATCGTGAGCATTTCTTGGAGCGTGTGCGCTGCCCCGTACGCTTCCAAAGCCCATACTTCCATTTCCCCGAACCGTTGACCCCCATAGTGGGCTTTACCCCCTAATGGCTGCTGGGTCACCAAGGAGTATGGTCCAGTAGATCGTGCGTGAATTTTGTCTTCAACCAAGTGGATCAATTTGAGCATGTACATGCAACCAACGGTTACTTCACGTTCAAACGGAAGACCGGTACGGCCGTCACGTAGCGCTACTTTTCCAGAGGAGTTAATCCAATCAAATCCAGGGGTCGCAGCCGCTTCATTCAGTTTTTCCTGTACTTTTTTAACAGAGGCTTGTTCTTCAAAAATTTCGTCGAACAATTGCACTTCGTAGCTGATTCCTAAGACGTAAGCAGCCATCCCAAGCAGGGTTTCAAAGAGCTGCCCAACGTTCATCCGGGAGGGAACCCCCAACGGATTGAGGATAATATCGATTGGCGTTCCATTGGGTAAAAATGGCATGTCTTCTTCGGGAAGAATGGTGGAGATAACCCCTTTGTTCCCGTGACGTCCCGCCATTTTATCCCCGATGGAAATCTTACGAAGCTGCGCAACGTAGACACGAACCACGCAGTTTACGCCTGGGGGAAGACTGTCATCGGTCTCCCGTGAGAACACGCGAACACCGATTACTTTTCCGGATCCACCGGATGAAACGCGCAATGAGGTATCCCGCATGTCTCGGGCTTTGTCCCCGAAGATTGCACGAAGGAGCTTTTCTTCAGCTGGGGGTTCACTTTCCCCTTTCGGGGTCACCTTCCCAACCAAGATATCGCCCGCTTTTACAATCGCACCCACGCGGATAATCCCGTTTTCGTCGAGGTTGCGAACCGCCTCTTCAGAAACGTTTGGAATTTCCCAAGTGATTTCTTCTGGACCTAACTTCGTGGTCCGTACATCCACTTCATATTTGTGAATATGGATGGAGGAGAAGGTGTCGTTTTTAACCAAGCGCTCGGAGATGATGATCGCGTCTTCGAAGTTGTACCCTTCCCAAGGCAAGAACGCGACTAACACGTTTTTACCCAGTGAAAGCTCTCCGTTAAAGGTGGAGGTTCCGTCCGCCAATACATCACCCTTTTTAATCTTATCGCCCACATTAACAATAGGTTTTTGATTTTTACAGGTGTTTTGGTTAGAACGGAAATATTTTTGGAGGGTGTAGGCGGTTTCTTTACCTGCACTACTTTTCACGACCACCACATCCCCGGTGACTTTGGTCACGGTGCCGCCATCATGCGCAATGACCATGGCGCAGGAATCCCGTGCGACCGTTTCTTCAAGTCCCGTTCCTGTAAAAGGAGATTCAGGGTAGATCAACGGAACTGCTTGACGTTGCATGTTCGCACCCATCAAGGCCCGGTTTGCGTCGTCGTGTTCCAAGAACGGAATCAATCCACAAGAAACCCCCACAATTTGTCGGGGAGACACCCCAATGTATTGGATGTCCTCGGCCTTGACCAAGCTGAACTCACGGTTGTGCCGCGCAATAATAAAGCTCCCTGTCAGCTTCCCGTCTTTCGCGGGAGAATCCCAAGGGGCAATGTAATATTT
>JAHFCZ010000075.1 GCA_023249285.1 bacterium
TACAACATCCCCCGAAAAGGGGCCTTAAAAACTGGCTATGATGCCGACCTCGTCTTGGTCGATCTCAACGCCCAAAAAACCCTCAAAAACGAAAATCAGATCACCAAAGTCAAATGGACCGCCTTCGACGGTTGGCCAGTCAAAGGCCTCCCCATCGCCACCTATGTGAACGGAAATCCCGTCTTCCGAGAAGGCGATTTCTTCCTCGAAATCAAGGGCAAAGCCCTGACGTTTATGGTATGATACCCCCCATGAGCGCAACCTCCATCTGTGACTACGCTGGCTACGATTACAAAAAAGAATTTTGGGAAACCCAAAACCGGGTCTACGAAGACCAAATCGAACGCCAAACACTGATCAAACTGGTTCGGGCGTCCAAGGCCACCCCCCAAGACATCAAAACCTACCTCGACGCCGGTTGCGGATTTGGGCGACTGTTTCATACGTACGAGCCCTTGGCCCAGTCTTTTATTTTATTCGACTACGCCCAGCATTTACTGGACCAAGCCAAGTCCACCCTCCAAAGCCGCAAGCCCATTTCCTTTGTCCAAGGCGACCTCAACCAACTCCCCTTTGAAAATGCCAGCGTGGACATGATCATGTCTGTGCGCACGCTCCACCATCTCGAGACCCCCCGCAATTTTTTGTCTGAAGCGTATCGCATTCTCACCCCTGGGGGTCACTTCATTTTTGAAATCCCCAACCAACGGCATTGGTTGAATATCTTGCGCTTCGCCCTGGGCCGACTGAAACAAAACCCGTTCACCCAAGACCGTCTCCAGCTCAACACTGCGTACTTCAATTTTCATCCCAAATTTATTTTAAAAGAACTCAACACCCTTGGATTTGAGGTCAAACAAACCGTAAACACCTCTTTTTTCCGGTCCACGCTCCTCAAAAAATGTATTCCCACCACTTGGCTCTGCAACGCAGATGCGGCCTTTCAGGCCATCCTCTCCTGGGTCTATCTCACCCCCAGCGTCTACGTCCTCGCCCAGAAACCAAAATAAAAAGTTACGCTTTAATTTCGATTCAAATCTGCCCCAGTTCGGGTCAACTTATTCCACCCCACCAGCTGCCCCCGATGCGCCGCGACCAGGCTTTTCAGCGCCAAATAAATCATAATCGGCCTGTACAAAAGGCGTTGCACCCCAAACCATTTCATTTGTCGCTTGTCTTCCTCAGATTCAAACGAGAAGGCCAAGACACACATCATTAAATCAATGAGCATGAACAGGACATAATACCCCACCAATTTGAGCAAGCCGCCGGCATCACACTGTCCGTTATGGGCCAGGGCATCCATGAGGGTACTCAACGTATGGAAGACCACCGTGATCTCCAAAATAGGGGTCAATACCGGGAAAATCACCTGAAACAACACCATATTCGGCAAAGCAAAAAGCCCCAACCAGCCGTAACGGGGGTTAAAAAGCACGGATCTAAATTTATAAAGCACCTGCAAATTGCCGAACATCCACCGGAATCGTTGCTTCAAAAAGGCCTGTAAGGTTTCGGGCGCTTCGGTATACGCCATCGCGCGCGGGGCATAAACCACCTTCCAGCCCCGCTTCAAAATCCCAATCGTTAAATCCGCATCCTCAGCCAAGGTCTCATCCGAAAACCCACCCAGCTCCGTCAAAACGTCATGTCGCCACGCCCCAATCGCGCCGGGCACCACGGTAATACAATTTAACTCTTCATACGCCCGTCGATCTAAATTTTGAGAGGAAATGTACTCCAAGCTCTGACACTTGGTGAGCAAGTTAATGCGATTCCCCACCTTCGCATTCCCCGAAACCGCCGCCACCCGAGGATTCTGAAAATGCTTGGCCAAATGGGCCAAGGCCTGGCTATCCAGAACCGTATCCGCATCAAGGGCCACAATCACCTCGCCGCTACACTGCGCCAGCCCGACATTCACACTATCCGCTTTGCCCGTATTGGGCTTGTCCAAAATCCGCACCTGCGGATCTTCACCAAAATTCGCCTGCAACACCGCCCAGGTCTCATCCTGAGACCCATCGTTCACCACCAAAATCTCAAAATCCGGGTAGACACTGGCCTTCACCGACTGAATCGTCCGGACAATGACGGTTGATTCGTTATACGCGGGGATAATCACGGACACTTTTGGCGTATATGTATACGGCTCAGGCCGGGGTGAAAACACATGAACCAGCGACAAAATTGCCAGCGTGGCCGCCCGGAAAATCCCAATCAAAATGGTCACAAAAAAGAGGACCGACACCACCAATCCAAACCAATGCAACAGCCACAACATCACCCCCGTCACCTGAATCCGCCAATGATCCTGGGGCGACACCGGGACCATCAACTCCTGGGGCTTCACCCCCAAAATATCCGCCACGGTTCCAAAGGTATACCCTTCGGCCTTCAGGCGCTGAATCAACTGGGGCAAGGCTGCAACCGTCTCTTCCCGATCGCCACCCCCGTCATGGAGTAACACCACATGGCCCTGGCCGGCCTCGGCCTGATCCAAGGTCCGTTGGACGATTTCTTCCACGCCAGGACTTTCCCAATCCTTCGGATCGATGTGAATCCCCACCGTCAAATAACCCAATCGGCTCGTGCGCTCCATCATGTCCACCTCATCGGGGTTAGAGGGCTCGACATCTTCGGCGTACGGCGGTCGGAACAAGACCGTACTCATCCCCAACCGACTCTCCAAGAGCCGTTGCGTAGTATTCAATTCTAAGCGCAAATGCGCCCCCGAAATATCTGTAATATTGGGATGCGTATACGTATGATTTCCAATCATATGCCCTTCATCCCAGAGCCGCTGCAGGAGCTTCGGATAGCGATTGCCAGCCTCCCCCACCACAAAGAACGTCCCTTTGACATGCTCCGCCTTCAAGGCATCCAAAATCCGGGGGGTATACCTCGGATCCGGGCCATCATCGAAGGTCAACACAATCATCTTGCGGTGCTTAAACCCCTGCCGTCCGATCACATACCCACTCGGAAACTGGTGAAAAACACTGCGGAGCACCACCCCAGAATAGGGGTCACATTGGATCTCGCGAATCCCTTCCCGCGGCTTATCCAAAACATGCAGAATCTCGCCCTGTCCTTCATAGTTCACATCGTAACCGGGGGGGATATGCTGCAATTGCTGGCCATCAAACCGATCCACCGGCGCATCCATCCCAAAAAATTTCCACAAGGACGGATCCTCAGATCCCAAGCGCCAGAGGCTAAATCGGTGCAGCCCCACCATTTCCAGGGTCTTCATTTCGTTAAACGCACTCACAGCATCCAAAAACCAGACCGTATGCCGCTCACCGGTCTCCGTTTGATAGGAAAACCGTTCATTCCAGCTCTTCGGATCCAATCGCAAGTTGGCCGAAGCCGCCTGGGCCAATTGCACGGCATCTTGAAAGCTCACCGCCGGTGCCCGCTGCCCGGCCGTCCAATCATAGCCATAACTCCCGATCGCAACCGAGAGCTTCTCTACCCCAATCCGATCAATCAAGCCACTCACCTGCTTCGCCACCCAATCCGAAGACGCAATCGGGCCAGGATCCCCGGTCGCCCAATGTTGGTCATAGGCCATCAAGATAATCTGGTCGACCGCCGGTGCCAAACGCGCGTAATCGATCGCATTCGGGTCATACGGCAATGACAAACAGAGTTGCAAGCCATTCTCCCGCAAGGCCTTAGAAAAGGCTAAAACAAAGCGATGATAGCCGTCCCAATCCCGATCATTCATATTTTCAAAGTCCAGATTCAGCCCGGCAAAATGCTGGTCCCTGAGATACCCGATCACCTCATCAAAAAAGTGCGGCCACCGTTGGGGGCGGCCAACCAAGTCGTGAACCAAGCCTGGGTTCCACTTTTGGCCTGGCTCAATGTTATTCAAAATCGGCATAATTTTCATATCCGAATGTCGTTTTTTAATCACTTTCAAGGCTTGCTCTTGTCGCTCCGGGTTATCCAACACAAACCCTTGCCGGGTCAGGTGCAGCCATTCAGGATATAGCACATCGATAGCCGCGGCATTGCGCCGCAAAGACGACAACGATGTATCATCCCAGTTCACAAAAAACGCCGAATATTCCCAAGATTGCCGACGAGGACGCTGTGATTTTTTGCCATGCTTGGCATGCCATTGTTTGTACCATTTCAGCTCAGCTTGGCTGTCTTGAAAGGGTTTCCCGGGGTCCAAATACGCACGCAAGGAATGATTTTTCTCAAAGCTAGCAGCCTTCAGATGCGGTAACACCGGGTCCGAAAAAAGGGCAAAGAAAAAAACCGCAAACAAGAGGGCCAAAACCCCCAAAGCCACCAGCCCCACACGCAGTGACCAGCGACGTCGGATCCCAATCGGATCAAAAAAAACCGGATGCTGAGTCATGGGCGGACATTATGCCATTGTTCGACAAATAAAACGATAGTATCATCAGGCCAATGCACTTGAAGTCGTTTTGGCGCCTCCCACAAACCGTTATTTTAGCCTGTCTAACAGGGATGTTTCTCCTCCTCAATGGCGTCGCCTTTATTGATTATCGTCACTTCGAATATATCACGTCACATTTCCGGGATGTCAGCCCACTCTGCAACGTCCAAACCCTGTATTCCTCGCCCCTCACCTTCTTTATAGGGTACCCTTTTACCCATCTCTTAGGCACGAATCTGACCTATCACCTTTTGGGCACCGGCAGCCTCGCACTCTTTGGACTTTTGCTCGTCACAGCATTGAGAAAAAACTACCCGTCAGGCATCCTTATTCCTGCGCTCATACTCGCCTCAACACCACTCTTTTTTATCCTAACCCACTGGATGGGAAAAAGTGATTCATTCCTACTCGCAGGTGTACTTGCACTGATCCAACTCCCGCGTCAGCGAGGGCTCGCTCTCACGGCCGTCGGCACCCTGGTCATGCTGTGTCACCAAGACATTGGCACTATTTTACTGGTCACCATGGTCATTTTAGAACTCCTTGCTTGGGGACCTAGCCTCATCAGCATCCTTCTGGGTCGCGGCCTGATTTGGATGTATCACCATCTATTTCTCTCACATCCCCCCATCAGTCGCATCGATTTTGCCCTCACCTTCATCCCAAAGCTCATCGACAACGTCCAGCACGCCCCCACAGCCATGATCTTTTGGACCTTGGGCTATTTTTGGTTCTGGATCTTTCTACTCCCCTACCTGCGTCGTCGGGAATGGCTCTTAGGGCTATTTTTCCTGGCAGTCACCCTCACTACCTTGGATTTCACCCGAGTATTCACCCTCATGGTTTTTCCCTTAATTTGGGTGTGGACCCAACGCCTAAGCCCCGTCTTGACTCAAGAAACCCAACGCACGCCAGCCTGGCTTTGGACACTCGCCCTGATGGCACTCTTCCCCTTTCAGGTTCAATTTGGCTTCATGACAGGCTCAACCATTGGCAATGAAATCGTTCATCTCTTACAATTGATCCCCTAAAAACGACTTATCCTTCGGGAGCGACCCAAATGTGTTTCGCCGTAAAATAGCTGATTGCGTGAGTTTGCTCCCCCACTGAGATAATCAACGAGCGATCAAAGGATAAAATTTCCTTAATCTGAATCTTCGCCTGAAGCACCACCCCAACCCCCGACAAATGATGCAAAAACTGGGCATCCAGATCACTCACCCGCATTACCACATAATCCCGGCCCTTTTGCCCCTCTGAGAGGCGTAGGGCACTTTGTACCGGCAAGGTCCCGTCTATTCGCGGAATCGGATCCCCATGCGGATCAAAATGCGGAAACCCCAAGGCGGCCTCCATCTTCTGAATCAAATCATCCGAGGCCGCATGTTCTAATTGCTCGGCTTCGGCATGGACTTGGTCCCAAGAATACCCCAATTTCTGGTGCAAATAGAGTTCCAAAATACGATGCCGTCGCACAATATTACAGCCGATCGCCCGGCCTTCTTTGGTCAGGGTCACCCCACGATAGGGTGCATAAGTAACATATTTTTTGGCCGCCAATTTCTTCAGCATATCCGTCACGGCTGAGGGCGAAATATGCAGCTTTTCGGACAACGCATTGGTCTTCACGCTCGGCCCGGATTCTTCTTGAAGATGAAATAAGGCTTTTAAATAATCTTCAGTGCTAACTTCCATAAATCCGATCTAATACTCGCCTAGTAATCCGAAACCCCGGCCTGAGCAACACTTTGTTGGGCCTGGCTTTTGACAAAGTCATCCAGTGCCGAGAGCTGCCGTTGTTCATAAAACGACAAACCACCCATCACTGTAATCCCACCGATCAAGACCAACACGCCCAGGAGCTTAGCCCCCGAAACGGCCTGGCCGACCATGTACTGCCGCCGTACCCGCATTGCCATCTCTTTTGAATTAATTTTGATCATGATTCTCCCTCCTTTTCTGACAACATCACACTCAATTTTTCCCGCGCCCGTTTGGCATAGGATTTGAGCGTATTCAAATTAATTGAGAGCTTTTCTGATAATTCTACCAACGTATATCCTTTTAACAAGTATTCCATAATATCACGATATCGCTCAGGGAGCTTTTCAACAGCCTCATGTAATGCCGTATACTCTGCTGAAGAAAGCAAATCCGCTGGGGCTGGGATCACCGACTCATCTTCCAATGCCACCGCCGCCCCCTTCAGTTGGCGATTATACCGGTAACATTCGTGGCGCACCAACTGATAAATGTAAGCATCCAATTGGGTCACATGCCCCAACTTCCGCTTCCGCCACAACCGATACAAAATCAAATACACATCCTGAACCACATCTTGAGCCTGATCCTGTTGAATGAGATGACGCCGCACCCCTGCTAATACGACGGATTGCGAGGCGTCAATAATCGACTCAAAATTACCGATGTCGGCCACGGAAAGCCTTTACGCGTAGCTCTTTTAACTTCGCCCGTTGTTCCGCCGTCAACACAGATTCAACCGCGCGTTGATGACGAATCATATCCAAACGGACCTCCACTTTTTCTGGCGCACATTGACTGAGCAACCCACGAACCTGATCATAATCCACCGTGTCTTTGAGCAACAATTCTTCAATTTTGAGTTCGACCGGCTGGATCACCTGGGCGTGTTTCACTTGAACTTGCTTGTACTGGTTGTTGATCCCATTGATTTTTTCCAGCTGGTCATTGGACAACTGAAGCTCTGAGGGCAACAACGTCATCCGGCCACCGGGCCCCGCGGAGCCTTCTTCAGAGCCAACTCCAAACGCAACCGTGCTCAGAAGTATTACGCTCAGCACACTCACACCAAAAACCTTCATCATTTTGTACATAAAAACCCTCCTTACTTAGATATTGTCCTAATGTCCCTGAGGCTAATCTTTCAAAAATAGTTTCAAAATCATGCAAAATGCTATACTCCCCACCATGATCGCACAAACGCTAACGAAGTTACATCCCCATACCCCCCTGCCCCTCCACCAACTCGCCCTGACCCAAACCGAATCCGAATTTCTCACTACCCTCCACCAGCTTCCGCAAAGCGAAATCCCGCTGACCCATATCGGCAACACCCTCAATATCACCCTCGCCCACATCGCCGCCATTCGCGACTGGCCCTTGATCCTCACCTGGCTCTCCCATCACCAGGCTCCACTCAACACCACGGATCATTCCGGCAGTACCCCCTTGCACTTGGCCAGCACCTCCGGCCTCTTCCATCTGCTTATTCGCCTGGGGGCCGACCCCTATTTACAAGACCACCAAGGCCGCAGCGCCGCCTCATTGTCCTACCTCAATGGCTGGGCCCAATTCCCACCACCCGCCACCTTCCCTAACTCCCGACGCTACTATCCCTTCCCCCAATGGGCCTTCGACACCCGTCTGCGCCAATGGCTGCAGGAACTCAATCTATCACCTCTCCCCTCATCCTCATCCTCATCCTCATCCTCACCCTATCCCGAGCTCAACGCCTTCTTAGACGTCCACCTTCGCGCCCAACTCCCCGCCTTTATCCAAGCTCTCAGCCACCA
>JAHFCZ010000076.1 GCA_023249285.1 bacterium
TGGACTACACCGCCAGACACGCGTTTCGAAATGTTCAACAAGACCCCCACATAAAACATTGACATGATCAGTGCCGTGCCGCCAAAGCTAATAAAGGTCAGGGGCACCCCTTTGACGGGAAATAACCCGATGGCCACCCCCATGTTAATGACGGCCTGGAACACCAACAACAGGGTCGAGCCCACGCCCAGAAAAAACGAGAAGGAATTTTTGGCATAATACGCAATCGACATCCCCCGGTAAAACAAAATCCCGTAGAGCACAAACACCAAGGTCGCGAGAATCAACCCACCTTCCTCACAAATAATCGAGAAAATAAAATCAGAATATTGGAGCGGCAAATAGAAATATTTGAGCTTACTTTGTCCCAATCCCTGCCCAAAAATCCCCCCAGATCCAATCGCAATAAAGGACTGAACGATGTGGTAACTTTTCCCCAACGGATCCCGCCAAGGGAATAAAAACGTCTTCACCCGCCCCAACTGATAGGGATGCCGAATCACACTGGCAATCACCCCCAAAATCCCCGCACCAAATAATCCCCCCAAATGCCGCAACGGTACCCCCCCCAAAAAGACCATCGCAAACGTGATCCCAAAAATCAGGATGATATTCCCCAAATCCGGCTGCTTAGCCAACAACCCGACCGGGATAATAATGAGCCCCAAAATCGGCAACAAGCCCTTGGTAAAGGTGCCCATTTGGGCCTTCTTGTGGCTCAAAGACGTGGCAATAAAGACCACAATAAAAAACTTGGCCATTTCCACCGGCTGCATCTGAATAATACCCAAATTCAACCACCGTCTAGCCCCACCGAGCTGCACCCCCACGCCCGGAATCAAGGTCATGATTAGCATCAACACGGCCATTCCAAACCCCACCACGCTGTAGCGCTTATACGTTTGGTGCGGGATCCAATAGCCCGCCATGAACGCAACCACCCCAATCAGGAGATACATACTGTGCTTTTTGGTGTAATAGTAGGGGTCATGGAAATTCGCCAACCCCACCGCGGAGCTGGTCGAGAGCATCATAATAATCCCAATAAAAATCAAAATGACCATCACGTACAAGGTCACACGATCAAAAGTCACTTTACGCTTGCCCATACTGCCCCTTTACCAAATCCTTAAAAATTCGGCCCCGCTCTTCAAAATCCTTAAACTGATCAAAACTGGAACACGCAGGCGACAACAAAATCACATCCCCAGGCGCTGACACTGCAACACTCGCCGACACCGCCTCCGCCATCGTCACAACCTGCAAGATCGGATACGCCCCCGAAATCGCACGCGCTTCCTGCATCACCCGATCGGCAATCTCACCATACACCACCACCGAGGCCACTTTGGTCTGGAGTGCTTTCAAAAAGTCCGTCAGCGGTAATCCTTTATCCTTCCCCCCCAACAGCAAGCGGATGGGGGCCTCAAACGCATCAGCCGCTACCAAGGTTGAGTCGGGATTTGTCCCCTTAGAATCATTAAAAAACCGCCGGCCTTCCCAGTCGAGCACCCATTCAATCCGATGCTCAAGCCCCAGATAAGTCAATAATTTATTAAAAATAATATTTTCGTCACATCCTAAGGCCCGACACGCCATAAACGCAGCCACAGCATTCAACACATTATGCGCCCCTACCCAAGCTGCAGCAGGAGACGCGGCCTGGATCGATCGTAAACGCTCAACTGCCGGGTGGGACAGCCCATAGGCCTCTCGTTTCGCCTGGCAAGCCGTTAAATACGACGTAAAAATCAGATCGCCTTCAGGCAAAATCAAGAGATCCCCAGGGGTCATCGCCTGCCCAATTTTAGCCTTGGCTTTGGTATACGCTGCCATGCTGTGATGCCACTCCAAATGGTCAGGGGTGAGATTCAAAATCACCCCCACATTCGGCCGGAATTGACGGCAGGTTTCCAATTGATAGCTGCTCAATTCCACCACAATCACCGGGTAGCCGCAGCCCACAAAATGGACCAAGGGGGTCCCAAAATTGCCGGCTGTGGGACAGCCCAAAATATGGGCGATCATCGCGGTGACGGTGGACTTCCCGTTCGTACCGGTAATCCCAATGAGAACCGGCTTACGAAAAATCAGCTTACTGACATCGCCGGGAAAGTCGTCGCCATCTTGAGCCTGTAACAACCGATACGCCAGCTCAATCTCAGAGATAATTTCACCGGAAGTTTCAGGGAATTTTTCAGGCGGGATACCCGGGCTCACTACCACCCACGGCGACTCCGAAACATCCCCTTCAACAATCCCTAAAACGGCCAGCTTCTCACGCACGGCCTTCGCCGTCACCCCAGTCCCCACTACGGCAATCCGTTCTGGAACGCTCATAGAACACCCCCCTGGGTCACCATAAAATACCCCAAAAAGGCCAGCCCCATTCCCCAAAACAAGCTCACGATCTGCCACTCTGAAAACCCTAAAAGCTCAAAATGATGATGTAACGGGCTCATCAAAAACACCCGTTTTTTACGAAATTTAAAGGCAGCCACCTGGATCATGACCGAGGCCGTTTCAAGTCCATACACCGCCCCCAAGGACAACAATATCCAAGGGTTTCCCCCCGCAATCGCAAGGGCCGCAAATCCAGCCCCCAAGGCCAAAGACCCCGTATCGCCCATAAAAATCTTGGCCGGATGTCGGTTAAACACCAAAAAGCAAGCCACCGCGACCGCCCATTGCACACAGATCCAAAACAAATCCGGGCTCGCCAAGTGATAAAAATGCCACCCAAATCCCGCCAATGTGATCAGGGACAAGCCCCCCAATAATCCATCCAACCCATCCGTCAAATTGGTAGCATTCGACGCCCCCACGATCACCACCACATCCAAAAGCCACATCCCCCAAGACAGGGGGGCAATCAAGCCCTGCCAAAGCCCCATAAATCCAACGGCCAAGGCCACTTGAATCCCAAATTTTTGCGTGGCCGAAAGGCCTTTATTCATTTTTTGCGTGGCCGAAATAAAGTCATCCAAAAATCCGACCACCCCAAAACTGAATAACACCCCCAGCACCCACACCCCTTTCGGGTCCAGAATCGGATGAATGAGCTGCGCAATCAAAACAATCCCCAAAATCCCCACGCCCCCAAACGAAACCGTAAATTTTTTCGCCTGATGGGAACCCGGACTGAATGCATAAATGTGTTGATAGCCCTTCACCTGACGCAAGAGCAAAATCAGCCCCCACATCAAGGCCAGCCCGATCCCCGCAAGGAGCCCCACCCACCCCCAATGCTGCAGTAGCCTATACATGCACATACCGGTCGGACACATACTCAACTGTCTCCTCCATTTTCATCCCGCGGGACCCTTTCACAAGGACAACATCCCCAGCTTTGAGCTCATCCAAGACCACTTGATGCAATTGGGCCTTATCCAAAAACGACACGATCGAGACATCCTCACTTTTCATATTAGCCGAGGCCGGTCCGTACGTAAAAATCACATCCACACCCGCATCCAACGCCTGGTCCACCACCCCTTGATGCGCCGCTTCGGAATACTCGCCCAGCTCTAACATATCGCCCAACACCAAGATCTTCCGGCCGTTAAACCGCCGCAAATATTGCAAAGAATAGGCCACCCCGTCAGGGTTCGCGTTGTACGTATCATCCACCAAGGTAATTGCCCCGGCAGACCCGGACAAGTGGCTCACTTTCAGCCGATGCGAAGAGGATTCAAACTGGGCAAACCCCGCCGCAATTTGCACATCTGTCAGCCCAAAATGATGGCCGATTGTGGTACATAAATTAATATTTTGGTCCGGTTTATCTTGACCTCCAAAGGGAAAAATTGTGTAGCCCTTCGCGGTGGCCTTGCGGTGGAGGAGATCATAAAATCCAGAGCTATGGTTCAAAAAAGCATAGCGCGGGGCCGTCTCGGCGCTTAAGGGCGCTGTAAAAATCTCTGCCTTGGCCAGTGCAATCTTACGGGGCGTTTTCAAGATCTCCACGTGCGTCATCCCCACACTCGTAATCACAGTGTGGGTCGGCCGAACAATGCGCGCCAACTGTCCAATTTCCCCCGGATGTCGCATCGCGAGCTCCACAATCAAAATCTCAGTCGAATAATCCGCTCGGAGCACCGTTAAGGGCACCCCAATTTCATTATTTTGATTTTCAAGAGTCTTGACCACCGTGTATTTTTGACCCAACACTGAGGCCAACAAGTCTTTGACCGTGGTTTTACCTGCTGAACCCGTCACCCCAATAATGGGGCATTTGAGCTTTTTGCGATACTGCTTGGCATACTGGGCAATGTCCACATCCAGCACCTGCCCACCCTTGCGAATGACCTCATCGATAAAGGCATGGCCATCATGATGTTCACCCTTGATCGGAATAAAAATATCCCCAGGCTCCACCTCCCGGGAATCAATCACCACCCGTCTCATGCCTGATTCCTCAACGTCTCGATCGCCAATTTAGCCTCTTCACGGTCATCAAAATGACGGCTTTCGCCCTTTACCAATTGATACGTCTCATGCCCTTTTCCCGCAATCACCACCACATCCTCTGGGGCTGCGGCTGCAATCGCCCGACGAATCGCCAAATGACGGTCTTCAATGACCTCAAACGGCGCATCCTCACTAAATCCAGCCACAACATCCGCAATAATCTGGCCCGGGTCCTCAAAACGCGGATTATCTTGGGTCACCACAATATCTTGGGCAAACTTTTCGGCGACCGCGGCCATTTTCGGGCGTTTTCCCCGATCCCGGTCGCCCCCACATCCGAAAACCACCCGCAATTGTCCTGCATTGGCCCTCGCCAAACGCCGGCCTTCCAGAAGAATTTTCTCCAATCCATCCGGGGTATGCGCATAATCCACAATGACCCAAAACGGCTGCCCAGCCTTCACCGTCTCAAACCGTCCTGGCGGGGCCGTGGCCGCAGACAATCCCGCGGCAATCTGGTCTTCGGACAAGCCCAAGGCCCGCAAAATCGACACCGCCAACTGCATATTTTCGTGGTTAAATTGCCCCACCAAAGGGTTCTCAAAATTCAATTGCACCTGATGATACGCGTCTGGCAAAATGGTCACGGGGGAACACCCGGCCAAAAAATCATCCTGGCGGTTCAACCACCCTAATTTAGTGTCCCGATAGGCCTCAAAAGTGTGGTGATAATCCAGATGGTCCTGGGTAATATTGGTCAGGGCTTTGACACTAAATTGAATCCCCCCGATTCGATCCTGGTCGATGGCATGGGAAGACACTTCCATGATGAAATGGGTACCACCCTTCGACAAATGCACCGCCATCGCCTGATGCGTTTCCAAAGATTCTGGCGTGGTTAAGGCCCCACTCAAAGTCCCCTGAACCCTCGGCAAAAACCCTGCCGCAGCAAGCGCTTGACCCACCAAATGGGTCACCGTAGTTTTACCGTTGGTACCCGTCACCCCCACCACTACCAAGTGCCGTGAAGGGTCGTCATAAAATCGACTCGACCACGGCCCCAATTGGGCCCGGGTCATCGGCAATACTGCAATCGCCCCACGTGCTCGGGCGTCGGCAATGTAAGCCTCTCCACCAGGCAAGCAAATGAAGGTATCTCCAGGCTGAATTTTCTTGGAATTGAGGGCTACCATGGTGGTTTGAAATTATATCAGCCAGCGTGATATTATGCCATGCGTATTACCCTCTCAAAAATACCCATTTTTAGGAACTCCTTTTGACTGAAACAGGCCGGGACACCTTAATCCTTGAATACCGCAAAACCAAAAGCCTTGAACTGCGGGACAAATTGGTCGAAAAATACCACCCCCTCGTCGAGTATGTGGCCCGAAAACTCTCTTTCAACCGTGATGATGTCGATGATTTAATCCAAGTGGGCGCCCTCGGCCTCCTTCGGGCAATTGATCACTACGATCCCAGCCACGAAACCGATTTTTCCACCTTTGCCACCCCCAACATTATCGGTGAAATCCGCCACTATTTCCGAGACAAACGCAATGTCGTCAAAATCCCCCGAAAACTCCAAGAAGCGGGGTCTCGGATCAAGTCTTATCTCAAGGCCAAACAGCAGGACAAAATACAACCGACCGTCGCCGATATCGCACGGGATCTCGAGCTCAACGAGGAAGTCGTCCTCGAAGCCATGGAAGCCACCCGAACCGCGACCGTCATCTCACTAGATCTCCCCTCTTATGGCGAAGCCGACACCAAAAGCGGAAGTGCGTCTACCGAAACCATTGGGGATACCCTTGGCACGGAATATCACGAAGAAAAGACGCTCGACAAAATTACCCTCCACGAAATTGTGCAAAATCTTCCCGAACGGGAACAAGAGATTATCCGGCTTCGGTTCTATCAGGGCTTATCTCAACGCGAAATCGCGGATCTATTAGGGCTGTCCCAAATGCACATTTCTCGCTTGATTACCCAAATTCTCCGGCGGCTTCGCAAACAAATCGACCGTTAATTTCTAAAGGAGCGCATTCATGTCGATCACATCATTTTCCGAATCCGAAATCTTGGCCATGGTGCCGCACCGATTCGAAAATATTTTGGTCGATCACACCGAAATGGAAGTCAGCGAAAACTGCCACATCGGTCGACTGAGTCTCACCATCGGCAGCCCTGATCGACTGGGCCGTCAAATTTTCACCAAACAAAAACAAGCCGGGCACTATGTCCTCCTCTCCACCGTCTTTATGGAGGTCCTCGCCATAGGCTCTATCGTATGCAGCAACCGCGCCCAACCGGGTCAACTGGTGTTTTTTGCAGGCATTTCCCACTTTAAGAAATCCGGGGACTTCCCCGTCGGCACCACCGTCACCGGCAAGGTCGTCAAGAAAAAAGACAAGGGCGGCTTTCTCCTCTGCCATGGCGAGCTCCAGCTTCCATCCGGCGACGCCATTGGCGAAGGTGACATGCTCGCATATTTTGCACAGGATACCGTCGAACAAACCGCAGGCCCCAAAAAACAAATCAACATTGACCTGAGCCATCATTGCAGCGTGCCCTTAGTTCGGGACCTCAATGTCAAAGAGCTCTACGCCATCGATGAACTGGTGCAGCTCAATCTCACCCACACCAAGACTCCGGGACAGCTCCTCCAAGACGACCGAGACCCCCAAGTCCAAGCCGAACCCGGCTACCTCAAAGAAGACCGAAAAAGCGACCGTTATGCCGAAGGTATCGAAGGCGAAGATGTCAGCATTGTAGGCAAATACACCTATCCCACCACCCACCCCCTCATCAAAGGCCATTTTCCAGATCGTCCCGTCATGATGGGCGTCATGCAATGGATGATGGTCGAAGACGCTGTCCTAGGCCTCGCACAACATCTCTATGCCACCGTCGGAAAAACCGGATCGTACATCGTGTCCGGCCATGCAGACCTCGTCAAACCAGACAAAACATCGGTCTGCGAAATTCGCGGTTTTGAGGTCCAAGTCCACATGAAAGACGCTCCCTATTTTGACCAAGCCGATTGCATCAAAACCGAGAAGCTCAGCTTCCGCGACACCGTCTCCCCCGGCGACACGGTCTACATTCGCCTCCATTCCCTGCGCTTCACCCCGGCCTAAATGGCCACCCAAATATTTCTAGGCATTGATCCAGGCATTGCCACCACGGGATTTGGGGTTCTTGAAGTCCAAGCCAATCGCATGAAATTACTCGAGATCGGCACCATTTTGACCCCCGCCCATACACCATTGCCGGATCGGCTTTATCAAATTTCGATGGATCTCCAGAGCCTGATTCGCAAACACGAGCCCCAGGCCATGGCCGTGGAAGAGTTGTTTTTCAATAC
>JAHFCZ010000154.1 GCA_023249285.1 bacterium
ATAAGCGACTGTTGCAAAAAGTGGTGGTTATTGTGGGGATTATGTTCGGGCTCACCACCCAAGCGGCCTATCTCAACAACCAAGTCCTCGTCCAATACCGGGGCCAAGCCGTCGGGCTCTCCACCGTCCCTGGCACCACTCCGCAATTGGGGGGTCTCAAGGCCAAATCCGTTAAGCTCCTCCAAGAAATCCGTCAAAACCGAGCCGTATTGCCAACTGGTCTCGTCCAAACCCCACCCGAAGAGGGCATCTACCAAATCGAGCTCCTCAGCGGCACAACAGTAACCGCAGCCATCCAAGCCCTCCAGGGTCAACGCGGGGTGATCACTGTCCAGCCCAACTTTTTGTACAACCCACTAGAGCTCCCCAACGACCCCTATTTGACCATCCCCAACGACCAAAACGTCACCACCTACCAATACGCCCCGTACCTCGTCGATCTCCCCACGGCCTGGGCCATCACCACCGGGAACCCCACCACCCTCATTGCAGTCATTGATTCCGGCATCGACATCACCCATCCTGAATTCACCAACCGCCTCTCAGCCGACTCTACCAACATCCTCGACCCGAACAGCAGCCTCAACGATGGCTTTACCAGCAACGGAAACCACGCCACCCACGGCACCCACGTCGCTGGCATCATTGCCGCCAATGGCAACAATGCCCAAGGCGTTGCGGGGGCAGCCTTCGGTTGTAAACTCCTCATCATCAAGGCCATCGACGATACCACGGGTACGTTTAGCACCGCCGCCCTCCTCGCCTCGCTATCCTACGCCGCTGCCAAAAACGTCAACATCGTCAATATGAGCCTCGGGGGCAGTGCCACTGGCCTCGATGACACCCTCCTCCACAATCAAATCAACGCCCTGTTAACGCTCAACATCTCGGTGGTGGCCGCAGCCGGCAACAGTCATACCAACCTCGATGACGAAAACATGGTCCCCGCCAAATACAGTGGTGTGATCGCAGTATCCGGCGCCAACACCTCAGGGGAATTCGACAGCAGCTACAGCAACTATGGCGCCTCTGTCTCCATCATGGCCCCCGGCACCGCCATCCTGGGCACCATCCCCACCCAAAGCTACGGCACGAAGAAAGGCACCTCGATGGCCACCCCGATGGTCTCGGGCATTTTAGGCCTCCTCAAATCCTATGCCCCCGCCGCCACCCGAACCCAGCTCTACAACGCCATCACGAGCAGCGCAACGGACAAAGGCACAGCTGGAAGAGACCCTCAAACCGGTTATGGTCTCGTGAATGCCTATCGTGCCCTCCAGCGTCTCGATGCCACCCCCCCTTCCATCACCCACACCCGAATCGTCACGGGGAATAGCAGTGCCAGCATCCCCATCATCGCCACCATCACCGACAATTTCCCCACCCCACCTTCGGCCTCGGTCACCTATCGGGAATACATCAACAGCACAGCCATGACAGACTGGACCACCCGCACCCTCCGCTTTTCAGGCAGCACCTATTCCGGCACCCTCCCCCTTTCACGCTCAGATCTCACCAATGTGAAGTATTACCTGAGTGCCAACGACGCAATCAACACCACCACCCTCCCCTCCGGCGGCACCGCCTCCCCTTATAACATCGTCATCCAAGATTTCAACGGCCCCACCATTCGCTCAAGCCTCCAGACTGGGGATTATGTCTCGAGCGCCCAATCCCTAGTCTTTACCGTCACCGATAACGTCAATGTGAATACCAGCAGCCTGCGCGTCACCGTCACCCCCGCCATTGGCCCCGCCAGCACCTACTCTCCGGGCCAAACAGCCTTCTCCTACAATGCCCCCACCCTCACCATTTTCACGTCTGGCGGCGAGTTTACCCTCCCTGCCGGGTCCTTCACCCTCACCATTTCCGCCACGGATATCAACGCCAATACCGCCTCAGCCTCCTGGACCCTCACCACCACCTCGGTGCTCGACCTCTACGGCCCCAACGGCGCAGGCTCCAAAATTTTAAGTAAGCCCAACCCCTTCAATCCCAATTCCCAATCCGCCAAACTCTGCTTCCAACTCACCGCCGACGCCCAAGTCGAGATTACGATCTATGATCTGCGGCTACGCCAAGTCAAAAAAATCACCCAAACCACACCCGCCGGCTACACCGAGATCACCTGGCCCGGCCAAGACGACACTGGCAGCCCCCTCCCCAACGGCATGTACATCGCCGTCATCAAAGCCTCCGCCAATGGCAAGACCCTCACCCAAAAAGTAAAAATCGGCTTGCGTCGAGGCTAAAAAACCTGTAGAGTGGTTGATTATGGCATTTTCTCCAGTTACATCATTACAACGACAATCTAGCAACACGGCCGCTCCGGCCGCTCGCCCAGTGTCTGCAAGCTCCGACATTCGTCCAGCTACGGATAAAACGGCGACTCCCGCAGACCCTGCCCTTGTTAAGAGCAGGAACGGATCCCAAAGCAACTTATCTATCACATCCATCGATTCAGCCACACTCGCTTCTCAGCAG
>JAHFCZ010000077.1:0-4364 GCA_023249285.1 bacterium
AAAGGCCATCGGCCTGAAGCAGTTGTCCCTGTTCCGGGCTGAAAAATCCAGGCTCCAGGTACCGCATCTCAAACCCATGGGCTTTCAAAAGTTGATGCATCTCCTCAAATAAAACCTCTCCTTTGTACAACGCTGAAAACGACATTTCAAGCTGTATCCCCGACACCTTCGGCAGGACCTGCGCCCCCCCAGCCAACACACTGGCTTCATAGCCTTGGACATCCATTTTAAGGAGCACCCGCGACCCCCCAGGCACAAGGGTCGCCCACAAGTCATCTAAAGTCTCGACCGGGGTCTCCTGCTTGGCAATATAATCCGATCCTTTGGCCGCCTGGGCATGCAACGCGGTCATATCCAATAAGGAACTACTCCAAGAATTGGCCGCCACGTTCATCTGAAGCGTCCCACGCGTATCACCAACCGCCAGATTATGAACCGACCAAGCCGGATCTTGGGCGGCCGCTTGTTGCAAAAGATGAAAAGCCGATTGCAAAGGCTCAAACGAAACGATCTGCCCGCAATACCCCAGCTGGCGCAAAAACTGCCCGTATTGCCCCCGATTAGCCCCGATATCTAAGACCAAATCGATCTGATGCAGATCCAATAAAGTCTTCACCCGACGCTGAAACAGACTCGGATACCGCACCACATCAATGCCAACACGATTAAACAAACCCCGAATCCGTTGAACCAATGGAGAGATCAGCATCCGCACATATCCTTTTGTTTAGATTTTTGACAACAAGTGTACCATCCACAGATAATGAGTGGCCATGCCATCTCCACCTACATTTTGCACCCTCTTTAACTCGGACTATCTCTGTCGTGGCTTGGCCATGATGGCCTCTTTGAGAACCCAATGCCCGGAGGCCCATGTGGTGGTTTTCCCGTTTGATGACGCCTGTGAACGCACCCTCATTGCCCTCAATCTCCCCAACACCACGATTGTGGGATTAACCGCCTTTGAAGATGCCGCGCTCCTCGCCGTCAAACCCACCCGCACCCAAACAGAATACTGCTGGACCTGCACCCCTGCCACTATTTTGTATGTCCTGGAAAATCTCAACGCGGATCAGTGTACCTATTTAGACGCCGATTTGTATTTTTGGGACTCCCCAGAGTTGATTTTATCTCACCTGAACACCGCCTCAATCTTAATCACCCCGCACCGCTATCCCCCGAACCATGACCAATCCGCCATCAGCGGCATTTACTGCGTGCAGTGGGTCAGCGCAAAAAACAACCAAGACGGCCTCAAGGCCATACGATGGTGGCGAGACGCCTGCCTGGACTGGTGCTATGCTACCCCCCAAGACGGTAAATTAGGAGACCAAAAATACCTCGACGATTGGACAGTTCGATTCGAAGGCGTGCACGTGGTCGAAGAACCGGGTGCCGGCCTAGCGCCGTGGAATATGAGCCAATATGAGGTCGAGGTCCAAAACGGAAAACCCTTAGGCAAAATCCGCCAAACCAAAACCCCTTTTCCGGTCATTTTCTTTCACTTTCACAGCCTTAAGTTCCTCACCGGGGAAATCCATCTCACCGGGTATCCGTTAGCCAACGACATCCGAGACCACATCTACCGTCCCTATGTGCAACACCTGCTCAGCATCCCCCAGTCCCTTCCGCCCCACACTCCACCTTGCCACCGTGCTACAACACCCTCACCCTGGTCCTTACGATCGGTCTTTGATACACTGAAAACTCACGTGTACGGGAACTCAAACCGCTACTCACTTTCATATTTTAAGGACAGGTAAATGGCCTATTGGATTGACCTCCCCACCGTTCAAGATCCCCGTGGAAGCCTTACCATAGCGGATGACGCACTGCCCTTCCCCATCAAACGGGTCTATTACATCTACGGGGTCACTCAAAAACGGGGCGGACATCGTCATCATCGCACCATTCAAGCCCTGATCTGTGTCAAAGGCAGCTGCGAGGTCTACACCCACAACGGTCAGACCGAAACCACCTATCGCCTCGACCACCCCAGCAAATGTCTCCTGGTCGAGCCCCAAGACTGGCATACCATGGACCAGTTTTCCGCCGATGCCATCCTCCTGGTCATTTCCTCCGAGCATTATGATCGCAGTGACTATATCGACGAGCCCTACCCCAGATGATCCCTTACGAAGATTTGAAGGCCGTAAATGCCCCATTTTTCACAGAATTGGAACACCAGTTCCGAGAGGTGCTCCACAACGGCTGGTACATCCTGGGCAGCCGCGTCAAAGCCTTCGAATCTGAATTCGCCCACTATTGTGCCGTCCCCCATGCCATCGGCTTGGCCTCGGGACTGGATGCCTTAGTTTTAGCCTTAGACGCCCTTCAATTGCCCCCCGACAGCGAGATTATTTTGCCAGCCAATACCTACGTGGCCACCATTTTGGCCGCTATAAAACTCGGCTTTACCCCCGTGTTAGTCGAACCCGACATCCACACTTACAACATGGACCCCGATAAAATCGAGGCCGCCATCACCCCCAAAACCAAGGCCATCATACCGGTGCATCTCTACGGCAAGCCCTGCGAAATGGACCGCATTACCCAAATTGCGAAGACCCATAATCTCGCCATGATCGAAGACTGTGCCCAGGCCCATGGCGCCACGTTTAAGGGCAAAATGGTCGGGACGTTTGGCGAGTTTGGGGCCTATAGCTTTTATCCCACCAAAAACCTCGGGGCACTCGGCGATGCAGGGGCCCTGATCACCCCTAGTCCTGAGCTGGCCGAGCGTATTGCCACCTTGAGAAATTACGGCTCCAAACAAAAATATTACAACGCGCTCGTGGGCTATAATTCACGCCTCGATGAAATCCAAGCGGCTTTTCTGTCTCTCAAGCTCACCCACCTCGACCAAATCACCAGCCACAAACGGTCACTCGCCGCACTCTATGATGCGCACCTCAACGAAACGGTCATCAAGCCGGTCCGCCACCCCGATTGCCAGGATGTTCACCACATTTACAACATTCGCCATCCCCGCCGCGATGCACTCAAAACCTACCTCGAAGGCCAGGGCATCAAAACCGAAATCCATTACCCGGTCGCACCGCACCACCAAGTCGCCTTAAAGACGGTTTTTGAAGGACAATCCTTCCCCATTTCCGAGGAAATTCATGCCACCACACTCTCGCTACCCATTTCCTTCGGGCACAGCACCGACGATATTCACCAGGTCATTGCGGCGGTTAATCAATTTTAAGTTTCCAAAATTTTTCGAGACAAGTATACTATTGCCTACTAATTCGATTTATTTCAACAAATAAATCCGTTATTTTGATCAAGGAGGACCTTAGATGAGCCTAAAGTTATATTATGACAAGGATGCCAATCTCGAACTCTTAAAATCCCGCCGCATCGCCATTATCGGATACGGAAGCCAAGGCCACGCCCATGCCCTCAACCTCAAAGACAGTGGGATCAACACCATCGTCATTGGACTTGCCGCAGGATCTAAAAGTGCTGAGCGTGCCCAAAAAGCAGGATTTGAAGTCACCACCCCCGACAAAGCCGTTCAAAACGCCGATATCGTCATGGTGTTAGTCCCAGACGAATTCCAAGCCGATGTTTACACTCAAATCAAAGACCAAATCAAACCTGGCGCAGCACTTGGGTTCGCACACGGCCTCAACATTCACTTCAAATTGATCGAACCCCGCGCCGATTTAGACGTCTTCATGACTGCCCCTAAAGGCCCCGGACACACGGTTCGCAGTGAGTACCTCAAAGGCGCTGGCGTTCCCTGTCTCATCGCAGTCGCCCAAAATGCCTCTGGGAAAGCCAAAGACATCGCACTCGCTTGGGCCTCAGGTGTCGGTGGCGGTCGTTCAGGGATTATCGAAACCACCTTCAAAGACGAATGCGAAACCGACCTTTTCGGTGAACAAGCCGTACTCTGTGGCGGGGTAACCGCCTTAATGCAAGCCGGGTTCGAAACTCTCGTAGAAGCCGGATATCCCCCAGAAATGGCCTACTTTGAATGCTTGCATGAAATGAAGCTCATCGTGGACCTGATCTACGAAGGCGGGATGGCCAACATGCGCTACTCCATTTCCAATACCGCTGAATTTGGGGATTATTTAACGGGCCCCAAAGTCATCACAGCAGACACCAAAGCCACCATGAAAAAAGTATTGGCAGACATCCAATCCGGAGAGTTCACCCGTGCGTTTATCGGCGACAGCAAGGCCGGCGCACCGCGATTGAAAGCATGGCGCACCCAACACAATGCCCATCAACTAGAAAAAACAGGGGCTGAGCTTCGCGCATTAATGCCGTGGATCAAGCAAAACAAACTCGTCCACGAAACTGTTCAGGCTTAATTCTCGGACGACGCGGTTTTAACCCCACCCCTA
>JAHFCZ010000077.1:4464-7645 GCA_023249285.1 bacterium
GGGGTGGGGTGGCAACTACCCCGTCAGACGTTGTCATCCCCGACCTCACATTTGTCATTCCCGCGCAGGCGGGAATCCAGGACATAAAATCAGGCAAGACTGGATCCCCGCCTTCGCGGGGATGACAATACAAAGCGGGCGGGGTGTGGTGGCGCTACTAAAGTGACTGAATCTTCTGGTGAATGAGTTCGCGAACCAGATCCGGCTTAGCTTGACCCCGCGTCTGCTTCATGACCTGCCCAATTAGAAAATCTGCAGCGTTGGTCTTTCCAGACTTCACTTTTTCAATCACATCCGGGTTGGCTGCCAAAATATCCGCAATAATCCCATCCAATGCCGAGGTATCCGTCATCTGAGAGACCCCTAATGACGCCACCAGCTCACTCGGAGACTGGGTAGACCCGATGAGCTTCGGCAAAAGTTCTTTGCCGATTTTACCGGAAATTTTATCGGTCTGGATCAAAAGCAAAAACGCAACAAATCGTTCAGGGATAATGGGAGACCCCTCAAAGCCATGTTTCCCCTCTTTGTACACCGCCGTCATTTCCCCTAAAATCCAGTTCGCAATCAACTTGGGGGCAACCTCGCCTTTGACCGCCACACAGGCATCAAAATAGGCCAAGCGCGCCAAATCATTCAATAAGGTTTCACAGTCATGCTCCCCCAACCCCAAGTCGCGATATCGCTTTCGTCGCGCTTGTGGCAGCTCTGGCAATTGCGCCCGTACCTCTTCAATCTGCTGCGGCGTTACCACCAACGGCAACAAGTCTGGGTCGGGGAAATAACGGTAATCATGTGCCTCTTCTTTGCTGCGCATCGCCCGCGTTTTTTGGGTAGTGTCGTCATAATGTCGGGTTTGCTGCACGATCGCTTCGCCGCGGCCCAAGGCCTCTTCTTGGCGCTTAATTTCATAGATCACCGCCCGCTCAATGCTCCGAAATGAGTTCAAATTTTTGACTTCCGTCTTGGTCCCAAAGGCGTCTTGCCCCACAGGTCGAATGGAGACGTTAGCATCCGCCCGAAGGCTGCCTTCTTCCAAGTTCCCATCACAGACCCCGATATGCTCCAAAATTTGTTTCAACGTTTCCACATAAATTTTGGCTTCTTGGGCACTGCGGATATCCGGCTCGGACACAATTTCAATCAACGGCGTACACGCCCGATTCAAGTCCACCAAGCTATGCGTCGCCCCTGAAATCGCTTCCGCACCTTGGTGCAACAATTTGCCGGCATCTTCTTCCATGTGAATCCGGGTAACCCCGATCCGTTTGGGCTGCCCATCCACCACAATGTCCACATACCCACCGGTACATAAAGGCAAGTCAAATTGGCTAATCTGGTAGCCTTTCGGCAAATCAGGATAAAAGTAATTTTTCCGGGCAAAAACCGATTGCGGTTGGATCTGACAATTCAGCGCCAACCCAGCCCGAATGGCAAACAAAACAGTCTGACGATTCAACACGGGCAATGCCCCAGGCAACCCCAAACACACGGGACAGACATGGGAATTAGTCGCCTGACCAAAGGTCGTCGGGCAGCCACAAAATAACTTGGTATTGGTTTTGAGCTGCGCGTGAACTTCAATCCCAATGACGGGTTCAAATGCCATTCCGTTACGCCCCCTTCTTCAACCAGGCCGGGACCTGGGTGTGAAAATCCGTATGCTGCTGATAAAAATGGCCCAACCGGAAAAGCGTCGCCTCATCAAAGGACTTCCCAATCAACTGCATCCCGATCGGCAACCCATTGGAAAACCCGCAGGGCAGGGACATGCCAGGCACGCCGGCCAAGTTCACCGGAATGGTCGCAATATCTTCCAAATACATTTTCACCGGATCCCCAGCATTTTCGCCAAACTTAAAGGCCACATTCGGGGTCGTCGGGGTCAAAATTACATCAAATTCATTAAATACTTGGGCAAAATCATGGCGAATCCACTGGCGGATTTTCTGGGCCCGCACGTAATAGGCATCGTAGTAGCCAGAGCTCAAGACGTAGGTTCCCAATAAAATCCGACGCTTCACTTCAGGCCCAAAGCCTTCACCGCGAGACTTCATAAACATTTCTTTCAGGTTGGCAGAGTCTGCATGCCGGTAGCCGTAACGCACCCCATCAAATCGGGCCAGGTTGGCCGAGGCCTCCGCCGGGGCCAAAATATAATAGGTCGACACCGCCGCCTCAAAAGACGACATCGTGGTCCAGCTCCAGCTCGCACCATTCGCCTTAAAAAAGTCCAAGGCTTTACTGACCGCTTCGCGAATCTCGGGGGCAATGCTGTCCCCAAATAATTCTTTGGGCACCCCAATCCGCAGCCCAGAAATCGGGTGGTTCAGGGTCGCGGTGAAATCTTCTTTTCCCACAGTAGCAGAGGTCGAATCCTTGGCATCATGCCCGCAAATCACGTTCATGAGCAAGGCAGCGTCTTCCACCGTTCGTGCAAAAGGACCGATTTGATCCAAAGACGAGGCAAAGGCCACCAAGCCATAGCGGGAAACGCGGCCGTAGGTGGGCTTCACGCCCACGATGCCGCAGAATGCGGCAGGCTGGCGGATGGAGCCACCCGTATCGGACCCCAAAGAAAGTGGCACCTCTCCAGCCGCCACTACGGCCGCACTCCCCCCCGACGATCCTCCGGGTACTCGGGTCAAATCCCAAGGATTTTGGGTGGTAAAAAATGCTGAATTTTCATTCGAAGACCCCATCGCAAACTCGTCCATGTTGGTCTTCACCACGGGGATCAACCCCGCATCTAAGACATTTTGAACCGCAGTCGCGGTATACGGCGCTACAAAATTTTCAAGAATTTTAGAGGCACACGTGGTCTTCGTGCCGGTTAAACAAAGGTTATCCTTAATCGCAATCGGGATCCCAGCGAACGGGGACAAAACCTCACCCCGATCCAGCGCCGCATCAATCTGCGCCGCCTGGGCCAAGGCGCGCTCTTCCAAAATATGTAAAACACCCTTCACCTGGGGCTCGACGCGCTGGACCTGTCCCAACGCGGTTTTCACCAAGTCTACCGCTCTGAGACTCCGATTTTTGAGCTTTTGACGAAGCTCACTCAGCGAAGTTTCAAGAAAACTCATGCATCCTCCAACATCTTGGGGACACGGAAACATCCGGCTTCCCAATGCGGGGCATTTTTCGAAAGTAATAAATCGGGCTGGCCTGTCACCACATC
>JAHFCZ010000078.1 GCA_023249285.1 bacterium
ATGACATAAGAGTTACCTTATACTCAATTTAGTAAAATTTCCTGAGGAAAAATCGGGGTCGCCCCATAGCAGAACAGCGATGTTAGAGAAATGTCCAAAGGGCCCATTTCTCGGCTGACATGGGATGACTTGGATATTTCGCAACAGCGCCCTAGGCGATCTGCCGGCTGGCCAACTGTCGAAATACCCCCCCCGCCTCGGCCATTAGCGTGTCGTAGGTGCCACGCTCTACAATCCGACCCTGATCCATCACCAAAATCAAATCCGCATGGACAATCGTACTCAAACGATGGGCCACCACCACCCGCGTAATCTTGAGCTCCGACAAATGGGCTGTAATCAGCGCCTGCGTCACGTTATCCAAGGCACTGGTCGCCTCGTCTAAAAACAAAATCTTCGGTCGATTCACCAAGGCTCGGGCCAACATCAAGCGCTGCCGCTGCCCGCCCGACAAGCTTTTACCTTCATCGGTCAGGAGGGTATGCATGCCCATGGGCATCGCCTCAATATCCGCCGCAATCCCAGCCAATCGCGCAGCCTCCCAAGCGTCATCCAAGGTCAGGGGCAATCCGCCAATGATGTTGCTTAATAAATCCCCAGGCAAGAGCACCCCATCTTGGAGTACCACCCCAAAAGAGCGACGCAGCTGCACCAGATCAAGCTCGGACAAGGGCACCCCATCATAAAAAATGGACCCGGTTTGCGGCTGATCAAAGCCCATGACCACATTCAACAACGTGCTTTTCCCACATCCGGACGGGCCCACAATGGCCACAAATGCCCCAGGATTGAGCTGGAAAGAAATCTCATTCAATAACAATCGCCCGGGTTGATAGTAAAACGAGACGGCTGCCACTTCCAATCTCCCACTCATCTGGGGCAACACTTTACGTCCGCGAAACACCTCTGGACACGCCGCTAAAACAGGATCCAAACGTTTCAACAACGCCAAAATCGGTAGCGCTTCGGAGATCACAAAATACAAGCCCCCCAAAGCCGTCGCCCACTGGGTCAAAAACATGACCAAGAAAAGAAAACTACCCACCGAAACGGGGGCAGACAAGGCCTGTAAATCCATATGCATCAACAACGCAAAAAGGGTGACGGAGGGCAATAACATGAAAAAAATACCCTGAAGCTCTTTGAGCCATTTATACCGATACAAAATCGTAATTTTGTCGTAAAACAACCCGCCCCACATCGCAAAAAACCGATGATGGGCATTGGCCAATCGAATTTTGGAAATCCCGCTCACCAGCTGATACGCAAAGCCAGACAACTTCCCGCTGGCCACCTGTAACCGGGTAAATTCATGGTACTGACGTCGTAATCCCCAGCCCAACAAGGCCAAAAACGGTCCAAGCATAAACACCAATTTGAACAGCAAGACCGGCGACACCACCCCCAAAATCAACACGGCCATGAGGGAAAAAACACCCGAAAAAAAGAGGGTAATGGTCGAGGTTTTCAAAAACCGGATCGCATCCCCCACACTTTGCAAACGATACAACATATCCCCCACGCTAAATTGCCGGAAAAAGGACAAGGGCAACTGCAAGAGCCGCCACCACAACAATTGCGACAGCCGTTCCTTGGACACCACCGTCCAGCGCACCACCGCCAAGACCCGAATCCACTGGAACACCCCCATCCCAATGACCATCCCCGATAACCAAACGATCATCTCAACCAAGCTCGAACGCAGCCCTTGGGGGATCAGATCATCCAACAAGTAATGCACGGACAACGAGAAAATCAGCCCAAATCCAAACACCACAATCCCACCAAAAACCATCATCGCCTTTTCGCGGAAAAACCCAGCTAAGGCCTGCATCCAATACTGTTTGATCGACACCGGCTCTGGGGGCAATACCCCATAAAACTGGACCGCTTCCCCCAGGATTTCGGCACGAGGCACGCTCAGTACATGTGTCATAGCCCCCGCATGCCAGATTTTATACGCCAATCCATCCTGGATCAGGACATACGCATCCTGATAATCAGCCGTAAACAGAAGGAAAATCCCCACTAACCCTTCGAGACGATCCGGCAGACGAATCCCGCGTGAGGGGATGCCCCAAGATTCACTCACAGATTTCACGCGGAGCAAAGGGGCCGCCGTCTGAAAACGAGACAACACCGCTTCACCCCCAAGTTTTAAATATCCCGAAATGTAGGCCAAAGCGCGGCCAATCGGATCCAATCGGTCGGAGATCCCCGCCTCAAAATGAACCGGGGCCCCAGACAATTGAACCAACGTTTGCAAAAACGCGCGGCGACCCGCATCGTAGTGCATTATTCCGCCCTCACCAGTTGTGCGTAGTACGCATTTTGCATCAACGCTTCATGGGTCCCCATCGCCACAATTTGCCCCTTATCCAAGACCACAATCGTGTGGGCATCTCGAATCGTACTCAACCGATGGGCAATCACAATGGTGGTACACCCCCGCTTGCGAATATGGGTATCCACCGCCAATTCCACCACCGGGTCCAAGGCGCTGGTCGCCTCGTCTAAAATCAAAATCTTCGGTTCTCGGGCCAACACCCGGGCAATCTCCAAGCGCTGCCGCTGGCCCCCGCTTAAAGACCTTGCACCTTCGGATAACAGCCCATCATAGCCCCCTTCTCGACGGGAAATATCCGCATGCAATTCCGCATCTTTGGTCGCTGCGACCACCGCTTCATCCGAAATCTCCGGGTCCCACAAGGTGAGATTGTCCCGAATGCTCCCCGCAAAAAAGGCCATATCCTGGTCCACCACTCCAATTAATCGCGATCGAAACCCTGCATCCAAGCTCAAAAGCGGCTGCCCATCGATGAGCACTTCCCCTTCCCAAGGCGCATACAACCCCGAAATAAGTCTCGCAATTGTGGATTTCCCCGACCCTGAGCCCCCAATAATGGCCACCCGCGCCCCAGCAGGCACCACCAAGCTAATATTTTGCAATAACGCCGGTTCGCGACGATGGTACCCAAAGGTCACATCCCGTAATTCCACCGTGCCTTCGACGGTCGTTGGAACAATTCCTGGACCCAACTCTGCCCCCAATTCAGCCTGGTATAGCACGTCCTCGCTACGCGCCAAATCCATCCCCAATTGTTGAAATTGATGGATCGAAAACAACAAATCCGATACCGGTTTAAAAAACGCCAGGGCCAAGGACTGAAACGCCACCAATCGCCCCAGCGAAATCTCCCCCTTCATGGCCAAAAAGCCGCCAAATCCAAAAATAAACAACTGCACCACCCCTTGGGTGAGCAGCGGCAAAATATCCAATCGCTCGTTCGACAGCGCCAAGGTTTGATGATGACGAATGACCTTGGCTTGTTGGCCGGCCCATTGCTGGAAAAAGTCGAGCTCGCGCCCCGTGGCTTTCAGCGTGTGAATCGACGTTAGGGAGGTCAAACAGAGCTGATCTAATTTTCCTGCTTCTACCCCGATGTAATGCAACACCGCTCGCCCAGCGCGCAGGGACCAGCCCAACCCCAGTAAACTCACAATGGCAAGTGCCAGGGTCACCACCATTAATCGCCATTCATAGGCCCCCATCAACACCACATAAAATACCGTACACGCCAGCTGGATCGTAAAGCCAACCCCCAAGCTCGCCAAAGACGTCGAAATCCGTTCCGGCAACACCGTCCTCGCCGCCAAATCTCCCGAAAACCGTTGTGCAAAAAACCGCATCGGCAATCGCAATAAGGTCCACATCATTTCACTCGAAAAGCGGATCACCATTGCCCGTTCCAACCGCAGCGAAAAATAGCGCATACAGAGCATCAAAATCGCCTGGACCGTCAACGTCACCCCAAACGCAACCAAAATCCCCGTTCGCCATGCCCATTGGTTTTGCACCACGTACGAATCCACAAATAATTCCAAAAGCGCCGGGATTAACAACGCGGGCAAGACCATCAACACCCCCGTCACCACCAAATACAGTAAGGACCGGGTATAATCTTTAAACCAAAATCGCAGCCGCCCTACCCAAGAATTCATCTGGGAATTTTTAACAAAACCCTCCCCAGGCGTGAAGCTCAACACAATCCCCGTAAACCCCTCGTCAAATTCAGCCTCAGGGAGGGAATAGCGCCCCATGGCCGGGTCATTCAGATACACCCGCCCGTGACGGAGACCTTCCACCACCAAAAAGTGATTAAATTTCCAAAAGACGATACACGGAAACGAGGCCTTCAAAAACGTGGCCATATCCGCCATCTTTTGGGCTTTCCCCATCAATCCAAAATGCTGACCCGCCTTCAAAAGGGTGCTGGCTTTAATCCCATCTCGAGACACCCCACACACTTCCCGCAGATCTCGCAGGGGATAATGCGCCCCAAAATACCCTAAAATCATGCCCAAAGACGCCGCCCCGCATTCCACACTTTCCATCTGGAAAAAAAGAGGGGTTCGCCGAATCGAAGACTGGCCGAACCAACGCATCAGCGCAATCCAATCAAACGACCAAACCGATACAAGAACGGGAACACACTGACCAAGGGTGAATGTGTTTCCACCTCAATGTTACCCTCACAAAGTGTCCCACCTTGGATCCGATAATGGGGTCCTTTGCCCGAGGTCCATACAAATCCGCTATCCGAATTGGGGTCCAACTTCAGCCGTGCCACCACCCGAATCACCGGCTCATCCGCCGTGAGCATCCGAATCAAGAGGTCGTTATGCAGCATCGCCTTCATCGCCGCCTCGGATTCCGGATAAGGCGAGACAAAAGTGACCGTCCCCACCATCCGCCCATACAGTTCTTTTTTGGCCGTAGACGGTGAAATCTTAATCGGCATTCCCGTCCAGACGCTTTTCCCTTTTGAGGCTGGCACGTACAAAATCGCCGTCAAATTTGTACGAGAGGATTCCAACTCGATCGAAAAAATACTCTCGCCACTGTTCACGATATCCCCCTTGTAATGTCGGATCTCCGTCACCACCCCATTCACCTCAGCACGCAAATTCTCATCCAAATCCAATTGCTTGGCGCTTTGGGACTGGACCATTTGGCTATGTTCAATATTAAATTTATATTGTGATTGTTGACGATTATACTGTTGTTCTAAATCTTTGGACCGGGCTTGGAGTTGCAACAACTGCGATTCCAAGGCTTTGAGCTCCCGTTCCTGGGTAATCAAATGTGCCTTCACGTTCATCACATTATCGGGGTCCACCAACCCTTCTTTGAGAAGGCGTTCACGCTGGGATAACCGCTCTTCTTCCGCAGTAAGTTGAGACTTCACCTGGGTAATGGCACTCAGCGTATCTTGCTGCTCTTGCGCCAACGTCTGCCGCTGGGCGGTATACGTCTTAGCGTCATATTGCGAAAAAAGCTGGAGCTCCTTTTGGGCTCGGTCCAGATCCGAACGCGATAACGCCACATGATTTTCAGCGTCCAACGCATGAATTTTCCCAACAATTTGCCCAGATTCTACCTCATCCCCCACTTCAACATAGATATTGGTCAATCGCCCAGCAGACGGTGAAATCACATCATCAATGCCCTGGCCTTCCAATAGAATCCCCTGCCCAGTCACGTAGGTCGAAAGTGACCCACAAATCCCCCAAATCAACGCAAACACCAACAAAATCAACAACACGCCCAGCGCAATCCAGCCGCGCATCGACACCACTTCAATCGCAGTAGAGAGATCTTCGGGGGCTTGGAGGGCTTTCAGGGCTTTTTGTCGAAAGAGGGAGGGGCCGGCATTATTGGCGGTCAAAGGGGTCTCCTATCACATATTTCCAGGAAATTTGGCCTGTGGAGTCGACCAATTTACCGGTCGTCAGCCCCCATTGTACCATTGCCACCGCATAGTCTTTTTGGGCATGAAGACGCTGAAAACGGACATTCTCCAACGCCTGTTCCTCAATTAAGACGTCCACCAGGCTCGACAATCCAGAGCGCATTTTACGCTCTTCATTGAAAAAAATCTGCAAGCGATCCCGCTCCAACTCCCGGGTCACCTGAAACGATTCCCATTGGGTTTTGAGTTGCGCCTGAGCCACCCGGCACTGGGACAAAATCATCTGCCGCAACAACGCCAACCGGCGATTCAACTGGGCCGTGATCACGCTCTGGGTTTGCTCTGCACCTGCTTTACGATTGCCAAAAAACGGCCAGGAAAACTCCAATCCATACAAGTACGAAGTCCCGGAATCCGATAACACCCCTCCCTTGGCAGAAACCATCGGATCTTCCTGAAGGGACTGGCTCTTCGCCAAACCGATCTGGGATTCAGCGTAAGCCGATAAGGCCCGATATTCTTGCCGAGTCAGGACCACCGACTCACCCCAGACAGCCCCCTCCGCAAGCCAAGTCGTCGGGAAGGCATCAGGTTTAACCCCAGGTTCAATCGGCTGTCCGATCAAAAGGCCCAAGGCCTCCGCCGTTTCTACGGCCAATTTTTGTGCATCCAAACTCCCTAAGTGTGCCTGCGCCGCTTCAACCTTTGCAAGCAAAATATCCGCCGAAGCCCGGGCTTGAAGGCTCACCAACCGGGTGATATCCGCCACCATATCCTGGCGCTCTGAGAGGATGAGTTGCCAGACCTTCACCTTCTGCAAGGACTCTGCCCACGTCCAGTACGAGGCACCTACCTGGGCCACTACTTGAGCCTGGGTCGCCAAATACGTCGCACGTGCCTGTGCCAAATCCGAGCTGTAATACCTTTCCAAATTCGCATAATAATCCGGGGTCTTGGCCAAGAGCGGCACTTCCAAAACCACCGTCCCCGCTGTACGCGTCGGGTCCACGGCGGAGCTACTAAACCCCGGTGAAATTGTCCATCCCCAAGGCAGTGTCCAGCTGAGCCCCGCTGACCATTCTGGCGTTGAAGCGGCCCCGGCACTCCAGAGCCCCTCGCCGATCAGCGCCGGCGAAAACTGTCCCCGATACATTAAATATTTCGCAAAGGTAAGCCGATAATTCTCAGAGGCCTCCCGCAATTGTGCATTGCCGACCAGTGCTTGGGCAATCACCGCCCGAATCGACAATGTCGGCCCAGCAGACTCCTGAATCTGCCCAGGGGTATACGATTGCCCCCAGATCGTTCTACAGCCCGCCATCATAACTAAAAAAAGGAGAAGAAATCGTTTCATAATTTTCCTTGTTGCAGCACTAAAGTGTACCACTAGTGAAATTTTTAAGATTTATTCCCGATAAAGGGAGGTAGTAAACCAACTAACCGCTCAGGGGGGTACAAGAATGACTACTTTTACACTTTATAAAACGGCCGCCGTCACACAGACCAGACAGAATGGTCCATTTACAGACATCGCGCTTCACGCAGCCGCGGAAGAGAGATCCACCACTCGACAAGCCTCCACACGCGCATTAATGGCCTTTATAGACGCCTTTCAATTTATAGATCCTGCGCAGACCCCACTGACTCAGCCGACCCATAACCCAACGGATGTTTATGTGGATGTTCAAGACCTGAATCACGAACAAGTCGCGAAAGACGCCAAATCACTATTATCAAAGCTCGAAATCGCCATTCGATGCAAGCTAGTCACCCAAGAACAAGTCCGCAATCAATGGAATGCGGTTATTAATGACGAGACCGTCCGCCCCATCATCATTGACCCACGCACGATTCAAGATCCACCCCCTAGAACACCAGCCGAAAAGCTTG
>JAHFCZ010000079.1 GCA_023249285.1 bacterium
AATAAGTCTCGAAGTTGATTATTTGTCATGCCTAGCCACTCGGGTTCCAACTGATACCCCAATTAATATATCCCGAATAACCTCTGGTTTTCGGCCGTTTGCCAGGGTCACGGTGATCCCTGCTTGAGCGGCGTCTTTTGCACAGGTGAGTTTAGAGGTCATGCCACCTCGGCTGCGGCCATTGTCCGTGTCTTGGACGAGGGCAAGGATTTCAGGGGTCACGACCGGAATATCTGAGATCAAAGTTGCAGTCGGGTCGAGTTTCGGATTTGCCGTGTACAGCCCATCGATATCTGTCAGGAGAATCAGCTGGTCCGCTTGTACGAGCTTGGCTACGCTGGCGGACAATTCATCGTTATCCCCAAATTTCGCCCCAATTTCATCGGTGGCCACACTGTCATTTTCGTTGATGATGGGGATGGCCCCGTGCTCGAGCAAGGTAGAAATGGTGTTTTGGGTATTGCGCTTACGAATCGGGTCTTGCATGCAATCTTTCGTGAGCAAAATCTGCCCAACCTGGATGCCTTTTTCCCCGAAAAATTGGGTGTATTGTTGCATCAACAGGATTTGCCCAACCGCTGCTGCGGCCTGCTTTTCAGTGATACTTTTGGGTTTGAATTCCAAGGCTTGGGCCCCACATGTAATCGCGCCTGAGGTCACTAAAATGAGCTTTTGCCCCCGGGTAATGGCCTCCCCCATTTGGGACACGAGATTTCGCATCACATTGAGGTCAAGCTGAGCATCTGGGGTGGTCAAGGTATTGGTTCCAATTTTGATCACGGCCAGTGTATTGGTCATGGTTACCGCAGGCCTTCTACAATACTTGAAATGAGGTCGGGAATCCCCATTTGATTGATCCCTGAAATGACCAAGGGATGACAGCCTTCTTGGGCAAACATCTTCACGCAGGCCTCGATGTCTTCAGGGGCCATAATGTCGCGTTTATTGAGCACGACAATGGTCTTTTTGTCTTGGATGGGATATTCGCTTTTGGCTAGCTCCTCCCGAACCGCGGTATAATCTGCCCAGGTTTGTGCGGGATCCTCGGGCTGCATCGCCACAATGTGGAGCACCAATCGGGTCCGGTCCACGTGACGCAAGAATTCAAGGCCGAGGCCATGCCCTTCGGCGGCACCTTCAATGATCCCGGGAATATCGGCAATGACGATTTCGCGGTCGTCAAATTTAAGGACCCCGAGATTGGGGTGCAAGGTTGTGAAGGGATAGTCGGCGATTTTGGGATTCGCTCGGGTGAGGGTCTTCAACAGGGTGGATTTACCGGCGTTGGGGAGCCCCACAAGGCCAACTTCGGCAATCATGCGCAACTCTAGCACCAAGCTCCATTGCTCCCCTGCTAACCCCGTCTGGGCATAGCGAGGTGCACGGTTAATGGAGGTGGCAAAATGCTGGTTTCCCTTGCCACCTTTGCCGCCCTTGGCGATGACGACTTGGGCCCCATCGGTATTGAGATCCGTGTGGAGCTCATTGTCTTTAAAAATCATCGTGCCGACGGGCACCATAATGACCAGGGTTTTCCCGGCAAGCCCGAACATATTTTTCTTACCGCCACGATCACCGTGGGGTGCTTTGTACTGGCGCTTGAGGCTCAGATCTAAGAGGGTCTGGAGACGTCGGGTCGCTTGAATGACGACATCCGCACCCCGCCCGCCATCACCACCGTCAGGGCCACCTTTGGGCACAAATTTTTCGCGCCGGAAACTTGAGGCCCCTGGGCCGCCATCTCCTGCTTTAACGCCAATTTGAACACGATCTACGAAGGACATCGCCGACTCCGAGAGCCTAGCGTTACGCGGCTACCGGGTAAACGGAGATTTTTTGGCGTTTTTTGTTATAAAATTCAAAGGTTACAACCCCTTCAACCAAAGCAAAAATGGTGAAGTCTTTGCCGAGGCCCACATTGGTGCCAGGGTGGAATTTAGTACCGCGTTGGCGCACGATAATGCTGCCGGGCTTGGCTAGCTGACCGCCGAATTGTTTCACACCCAACCGTTGGGAGTTACTATCGCGACCGTTCTTGGTGTTCCCTTTACCTTTTTTATGTGCCATGACTGAGTCTCCTTAAGTTACGCTGAAATCCCTTGGATTTTAATAGTAGTGAGTTGTTGACGGTGACCGCGAGTACGCTTGTACCCGGTTTTCTTTTTCATTTTGAAGACAATTTTTTTGTCATCTTTGTGTTGATTCAAAACGGTGGCGGAGACTTTTACCCCCTCCAAATGCGGCGCCCCAATTTGGGTGTCCTTGCCATTGTAGTAGAGAAGTACTTTATCGAAGGTCACAGTTGAAGCAAGCTCTACTTCGAGCTTCTCGATATCGAGAATCAAGCCTTCGCTGACTTTATACTGTTTTCCACCGGTTTCAATCACTGCAAACATAACTTTTAGCCTCCATGAAAAACGCCACCCCTCGGGCAGCGGCCGGTGTTCCGGCAAAATGAACCTGTCTTTTTATCACAAAATAAAGGGGGATGTCAAACCTTTTCGAGCCCTCAGAGTATTCTCAATACCCTTAATCATCTGATACGATAAAGGGCCAGCAATTCAACTCTAAAAATTTAGGATGGATGATCAGGATGCAAGCCACAACCACAACCGTTCCCTTATTGGATTTAAATGCGCAATATGCCCCGATTGTAGAGCCCGTTCTTGGCGCAATCGCGAAAGTTTTCGCCTCAAAACAATTTATTCTTGGGCCCCAAGTGGCCTCCTTTGAATCCAAGGTTAAAGAGTACCTGCGTGTGCCTTATGCGCTCGGCGTTTCGTCGGGAACGGATGCGATCCTATTGGCATTGATGGCCATGGGCATTGGGGCCGGCGACGAAGTCATTGTCCCGACCTTTACTTTTTTTGCGACGGCCGGCTGCGTGGCGCGGGTGGGTGCAACCCCAGTCTTTGTGGACATTGATCCTGAGACCTTCAATATGGACCCCAAATCCGTTGAGGCTGCGATCACCGAGAAAACCAAGGCGATTATGCCCGTGCATTTATTTGGTCAAATGGCGGATATGCCGGCGATTATGGCGATTGCAGAACGACACAACATTTGGGTGATTGAAGATGCGTCTCAATCCATTGGTTGCTACTACGAGCTCCCAGGAGATCCGACCCAGCACTGGTCTGGTGCAGTGGGTGATGTGGCCTGCTTCTCGTTTTTCCCCTCCAAAAATCTCGGCTGTATCGGCGATGGCGGCTTGGTTACGACCCGTCACCCTGAATTGGCCGAAAAAATGCAGCTCATGCGCAATCATGGGGCCAAAGAACGCTACTATCACGACGAAGTCGGTGGGAATTTCCGCCTCGATTCGATCCAGGCTGCGGTTCTGGAGGTCAAGCTGCCGTATTTAGAGGAGCAACATCAGGCCAGACAAGCCCATGGCGAGTTTTATACCCAAGCGCTCCAAGATGTGGTGCGCACGCCGATCGTGAGACCGGGGTATCGCATGATTTACAACCAATACACCCTTCGCACCTCGCAGCGTGCCGAGCTCCAGCACTATCTCAATTCCCGCCAAATTGGGAATGCGATTTATTACCCACTTTGTCTACATGAGCAAGCCTGTTTTGCGCAGCTCGGGTACCAAAAAGGGCAGTTCCCGCACGCGGAACAAGCCGCCCAAGAAGTGCTTTCAATCCCGGTCTATGCGGAGCTCACGGATGGGCAACGCGAGACTGTTGCGCTATCGATTCGGGAATTTTTCGGGCATTAAAGCTTGCGGGTCACGCGTGTGATTCGTCCCAAAACCGTTTGGCTGGCCTTGGCTTTCCCCTCAATAAATTGGGCCCCTTGGGGGTGGGCGATAAGGCTGAGATGACCGGACTTGGGGCCACACTGCTCGGGATCGAGAAGAAGCACATCTCCTTTTTGAAGATTAAAGTGGGGAAATTCTTCGGGGCAAGTGAGGGATAACAGGCTCCCCTTGGTGGCAGACTCAGGCTTAATGAGGGTCTCTTTGGGCCAGGTCTTGATCGGAGGGATTTGCTCGGCAAACGTAGGGAGTCCCAGCACCTCAAAAAAGGGGATATCACTCTTGGTCCCGACAATACGACCCAGCAAGGCCTCGGCCATGAGCTGTTTTTTCTCGTCGATATCCAGATTCAAGACCGGCACGCAGGCCTCACAAAACTCACAAGTCGGGGGCTTGGTTTTTCCCGATTCGAGCATGGCAATATAGGCATGGCGCACTTGGAGCTGATGTGCCAGCTCGGTTTGGGTCAGTAAAGACCGCTTGCGAAATTGCTTAAACAGAATACCGAAGGCCATAGACTCCCAAAAAAACGTCGTTGACAAATGTAAGCATATTACTTACAATCCTTCTCCACTTATCAAGAAAGGGGGACTTGATTGTACCTACAAGCGACGAAAATGCTCAAGAGGATGAAAAGGGACATGCGAAACGAGATATGAAGCTATCACACATGGAGGGGAATTCTATGACCAAAATTTTAATCGTTGACAATCAAAAAATGCTTTGCGATGCCCTACAAATTTATTTCGAGGGGCGCTATGAATTTATCTTTACCCGAACCGGCAAAAGAGCACTGGATCTCCTCAAAGATCCGACGGTGGGGATTGATATCGCGGTCCTTGATATTGAGCTCACATTTGGGATTAGTGGTCTTGAAACTGTCATTCAAGCCCGCAAAAATGGGGTTGAGATCCCCCTATTAATTTGGTCCGCACGACGTCCTTTACGCGCCTTGGTGGGCAACTTGGGGGTCAGTGGCTTTGTCCCGAAACCCTTAAGTCTTCATGAATTCGACCTAGCGATCCGCGAGGTAGTTAAAGCTCACCTTCTGGTCCCGAGCTGTTGAATAAAGGCCAAAATATCCACGTTTTTAGGGATTTGGGCGTTGGGGTTTGAGATCCGACTGGCCAGTTCCGGTGAAAAGAGCAAGAGCTCCTCGTAGGTCGTGGGCTCTTGGGCGATATTTCGTCGCGTGTACAGCTCTTGAAACAGTCCGATCCGAGACTGGAGGCTGAGACTTTCAGGTAGCACATTGAGCTGCAAGTCTGCGAGCACTTTCTTGAGGCTGGACATTTGGATGGTGCTGGCCACCGTCACCAAAAGATCTGTGGGGTGAAAGGGCTTGCCGAGGTAACTCCAGGCCCCACCTTTCAGGACATCCACCGCAATACTTGAGATCTGGAAGGCCGTCATGACGATCACTTCGGCGCTCGGGTATTTGGCCTTGAGCATGGGGAGCAATACGACCCCATTGAGGTCTTTTTCAGGCAAGAAAATATCCAACAGGATGATATCCACCGATCCTAAATCCGTGGCGAGGGCCTCTGTGGCCGAACGGGCTAAAATCACTTCTTCATAATTTTCTTTAAGTGTTTTGACCAGTCCAGGCCCGGCAAAGGGGTCGTCTTCGACCACTAAAATCCGCGTGGTTTCCCACTCGATGGGAATTTTCCCTTGGATCTCATTGATGTTGTCCATCACCTTTTCCATATTTTGTGCAGACATGTGCTGAGGTCTGGGTAATAAGGCCAGCAATTCCTTGTGGAAGATGGGCTTCCCTTCCCGACGACGCTTATCTGCAAGCTCCTTGGCTAGGGTCAAGCCACGTTCGGTATCAAAGGTATTGAGGAAGTTTTTGAGGCTCATTTTTCGGATTTTATCGATGATGTCCATTTTGTAGAGGGCACGCGACACGAGCACCTCGACCACCTCGTGATTCAAAGGCTCAAAAAGATAATGGAACGCTCCGGCACGAATCGCTGCGACCGCGAGCTTTACATCTTCTTCCTTGCTAAACACAATCACTTCACCGACGGGATTGAGGGCCAGAATATCCTCAAGGGTTTTAATGGAGTCGCCTTCTCTGAGGTTCAGTAGTACGACCTTCACCCGGGGCCCTGCGACTGCCAAGGTTGTATTTACATGGCTCGGGGCACACCCGACCACTTCATATTGGAGACCCAAAACTTCCTGGAAAATATCCAGATGCTCTGGGTCCTCTGACACCACTAAAATCTGACACACATTTGATGAGACGTTCACTAGTTCCCCTCCTTTTGTTGACACTTAGGAGGGGTATTCCCGGGATTGAGGGGGATTAAACATAAAGGTACCAGGTCCCTCTGTGAGCAAAGGTGCCAGGTAGAAAGTCTGTCTTTGCTAGCCTTAAGCGTTATTTAAAGTTTCAGACCTCCTCTTACGCCTATTTATAATTGGGTCCTACCCCATTTTCTCCAGAAAAGAGCTCGTTTCTTATGAGCGTAGAGTCTTTTGTTCCTATTCAGCAAAGTAATATTATCTCTGCGCCCGGGAGCATTACCCCTGCTTCAGCACAAATTTTAGATGCCTTAACTGAACCATCAAAAACCCTAACCTATTCTTGCACTCTTGAAACCTACCTCAAGGATTCTAACGCCTATGGCAATATCTATTTTGCAAGATATTTTGAATGGCAAGGCGTTGTGAGAGAGCGCTGGTTTTCAGAATGTATTTTTGAAAACATGTTAGCCTTAGAGGGCGCGTTGATTACCAAAAATGCATCTATAGAGTACCTAAAGCCTGTTTTTCCATTTGAAAAACTGATAGGAACACTTACCACTAGCAATATCAAGAACTCTTCTTTTATGATCCATATTTCGTTTTTTAAAAGCTCAGAAATCATGGCTACTGGCGCACAAACCATTGTTTTTGCAGATAAATCAGGTAAGATAAGCAAGCTTCCAGGAAATATAAAACAAAAAATAAAGTTATATGACAAATAGCCCTTCTCTTTTCTACTCCCTCTTACCCGCATTTGTGGCCGTATTTTTTTTATTTGTTGGGCTTGCCGTACTCTTTGATGGCTGGAGAAAGAAGACTAACGTCCTATTTTTCTTCTTGTGTTTTACAACTTTTATGTGGCAAGGAACCTGGGCCGCATTATTCCAGACCAAAAATCTGGATACTGCATTAGATCTAGTCAAACTCGGTTACTTTTTCATCATCTTTCTACCCACAATTCTGTACCATTTTCTCGCTGAAATATCTGAGAGAAAAGATGAAAAGAGTAAGGTTTTATTAGCTTATTTCATAGATTGCATTTTTGCAGTAGTTCTCTTGAGTTCAGATCATTTATTTGTAAATGGTGCCTACCCCTACTTTTGGGGGTACTATCCCCGGGCTGGGATAATCCACCCCCTCCATGTACTACAAACTTCCGTTTTTGTTACCAGAGGCCTTTGGCTAGTCTACAAAAAAAGCAAGGAAAGCTCCGAAAAAAAGCGAAATCAACTCTGGTATTGCGTTGTAGGTCTATTGATTTATTTTTTCGCCGCAATTGACTACCTGTGCAACTACGGCGTTGAGTTTTACCCTCCTGGAATTATTTTTGTATCTATCAGTCTCGTTATTATTGGTGTGGCTATCACAAAGCATAACCTCCTTGATATCCGCGTAATAATCACCAAAGGCGGCGCCTTCCTCGTCACGCTCATTCTCTTTGCTATTGGGTATTTGGTGGGGATTGCGTGGCCGTATTTTGGGTTGGTGTCCCAGCATATTGATAGTGGGTTTTTGGCCGTGACTATCCTCTACGGGGGCGTCGGTGTCGGGCTGTATTTCCACCGCG
>JAHFCZ010000080.1 GCA_023249285.1 bacterium
GGTTATTTAACCGGTAGTGTCCTTCGCGGCTGTATCGTGGGGGTCTTGGTCACCGGCGTCTCTTTGTTTTTTGCGCCGATAGTGGTCTACAATCCCCTTCTCACCATCCTGACCGTGGTGTTGACGGCGGTATTGTTTTCCCTTGCTGGCTTTATCAATGCGATTTTTGCTAAAAAATTTGATGATATTGCCATTGTCCCCACCTTTGTGCTCACACCGCTCACGTATCTGGGTGGCGTCTTTTATTCCGTTAAATCATTACCGGTTTTCTGGCAAAAACTGTCACTGCTCAATCCCATCTTGTATCTCGTAAATATATTCCGATTTGGCTTTTTGGGGATGTCAGACGTACCCGTAGGCGCTTCGTTGATCGGCTTAACCGTCGTCGTGATTATTTTGTGGGGAGTGGGGTATCAACTTTATCGCAAAGGGATCGGGGTCCAACAATGAGCTGGCACGCCCTCTTGGTCGAGCTCACAGATTTGGCCGATGAGATCGCCATGCATTACTTTAAAGCCATTCATACCCGTTCTGAGACCGTCCGTATTGAAATGAAATCCGATGCGAGTCCCGTGACCCAGGCGGACCAAGAAATTGAACAGAAAATCCGGGCTATTGTCGCCCAACGCTATCCCGAAATGGTGATTTTTGGAGAAGAATTTGGCATGGGTCAGGCTGATGCCCCACTTAAATTGATTATTGACCCTATTGATGGTACCAAAAATTTTATCGCAGGGATTCCTTTTTTTGGCTCTTTAATGGCCATAGAGGAAAAGGGTGTACTCACGGCTGCGATTGTCTCGATGCCCCGCTACAAAGAGCGATGGTGGGCCCAAAAAGGGCAGGGCAGCTTTAATAGCTTTGATCCGGGTACACGACTCCAGGTTTCAAAGACATCCGAGCTCTCCAAAGCGACGGCCTTTCATAGCAGTTTTGCGGGTGAAAAAGCCCATAAAACGCCGGCGTCCTTGTTGCCACTCCTCAGTCAAACCTATCGCCAGCGCGGATACGGGGACTTTTTTGCTCATATGCTAGTTGCCAGCGGGGCCGGGGATTTTGCCGTGGATTACAATTTGGGGATCTGGGACATCGCCCCTTTAAAACTCATCGTGGAAGAAGCCGGTGGCACCGTCACAGATATCGCGGGTGAAGACCGCATCGACACCGGGAGTATTGTGAGCAGCAATAGGATCTTACACGACCAAGTGATACGCGCGCTCAGAATTGCTGGATCAGATCTTCCATAATCTGCACCGTTTCATGCAGGTAGGGGTCCTTGGCAGTGGCCTTAAACCATTCGGTTTGCTTCGCATTTTTTTCTTTTAGAGTCGGAAGGGGGCCAGAGGGTTTGACCTCCAGGCTAGAGTTGGCAAGGACGTTGATCTCTTGTTGGGCCCGTCGAAGCCGATCCTGATGGGTCCAGATTTGAGTGACATCGAGGCGCTCTTCGGTGGCGTCTTGTTCATTTTTAAGTAACGTTGCAACGCGCCCGACTTTTGAAAAAACGGGATTGTTTTGAAGACGAACTTGGGTTTTTTCATTCAAAATTTGGACATTAAACGACGCGGACCAAGGCGTAAATTTTGCACTGGAAATCGTATCTGGCTTCAGCGATTTGGGGTTTGTTCTCTCGCCGACGGTGACAGAATCCGAGGTGTAGGGCAGTACCACATCGGCCAACACCCCTTTGTATTGGGTTGTGTCCCCATTGATCCGATAATATTTTTGAATGGTGAGCTTCAAAGAACCCAATGGCTTCATAAACGCGACATAGGCGGGTAGGGCCTCATCCAAAGAAATCATGGTTTGTACAGTGCCTTTGCCGTAGGTGTGCCTTGCGCCGACAATCAAGGCGCGATGGTAGTCCTGGAGCGCGGCAGACACAATCTCTGAGGCGGAGGCACTCCATTCATTGACCAGAACGATCAAGGGCCCGCTGTACACGACATTCGGATCCGGATCCGACATGACATCGCGCTCGTCAGCACGGTTCCGGATTTGGACCACCGGTCCTTTGGGGATAAATAACCCCGTCAATCGTACGGCATCATCCAGGGCTCCTCCAGAGTTATTGCGCAAATCCAAAATAATGCCTTTCACCCCGAGAGCCTTCAGCTTTTTGACTTCCACTTTGACATCATCAGCCGAGGTTCTACCGCCACTGTCATTAAAGTCATGATAAAACCCAGGCAGGGCAATGTAGCCAATGGCAGGGTGCCCATCGCCTTGGCGTTGAATCAGGCTGGATTTGGCATACGTATCGTCGAGGACCACGACATCCCGGGTAATGGTAAAGGACACAAGTTCGCCATGGGGTTTTCGGACAGTGAGGGTAACTTTCGTGCCCTTTTTGCCCCGGATGTAGGTCACGGCTTCATTGACTCGCATCCCAGCCAAGTCCACCGTGTCGCCCTTGGCTTGGGCAACCTTCATGAGCACATCATCAGCCTTAAGCTGCCCTTGACGCCAGGCAGGGCCACCCACCACGACGCTGGAGACTTTGACAAACCCGTCTTCTTCTTTCAGAACCGCGCCGATCCCCTCTAAAGTGCCGGACATTGTAATATCAAAATTGGCTTTTTCTTCAGGGGGGAAATAATCCGTATGCGGATCCCAGACCTGAGCTAGGGATTCCAAATAGCGAAAAACCAAATCTTGCCGTTTTTCTTTTTTGGCATTGGCCACCCACCGCCTAAAATCTTTCAGCACCTTTTCCCGGGCTTTTTGCTCAAGGATCGGGTCGGTTTTAGCCAGGTTTTTGACCAAGTTGGCCGAGCTGTATTTCGCCTGGATTAAATTCAGATATTGGTGCTGAACTTGATCCGTGAGCAACAAGCGCCATACGGTGACTAATTCGGCCTCAGAGGCGACAAAATGACGTTTTTTGGGGGAAAGTTCCACGGACCAGGTGGCGTGCATAGGCAGCGCCGTTTTGAGAACTTTCTCCCCGATTTTTTCAGCCTTGGCCAAACGCATTTGGTACACGGGGAACATTTGCTCAAAAAAGACCATAGATCCCTCTTGAAACTCCTCATCAAGCTGGGTTCTAAATTGGGAAAGTCGATCCAAATCAGGTTGAATAAAAATGCGCTTAGAGCCATCTAGGTTTTCAAAAAAATCATCAAATGCTTTTTCGGAAAAAGTGTCGTCAATTTGTTGCCCGGTATAGTGGTAGCGTTGCATATACTGGGAAATAAAGCGGGAGAGGAGGATGTCTTTGTTGGTGACCTGCGAGCACGCAGAAGTGGACCAAGCCATCAAAAGTGCGCAAATTAAGACGAAGTAACGGGCTGAGAAAAATCGATTCATCCTCTCGATTCTAACAGTCCGTGCAGATTTACAAAAGCGGGACTGTTGCGAAATGACAAAAACCTAGGCAGGAGAGCCAGAGAGCCCTGAGCTCGAGGATCCCGAACTGGGGTGAGAGAGCGCCCGGGTTGCGATACCGAGTAGACCCTTTAATTGATCAGGTTCCAAGGTGGCTTCTAGGGCCAAAAGCGAGGATAGTTGGATTTTGCGTGCCCGATCTTTGAGGGTCGTGAGGCGGGCATCCATCATATCTTTTTGTTCCAACGATAGCGTTTGGGTTTGGGTAATGGTCGACAAGGTCTTGCTCACACCTTCGATGCTTTGCGTCAGTCCGGTATTTTGCTTTGAAAACTCCGTTTCAATGGCTTGAATATCGTTCAATGCCCCAGTTGAAATGTTGAGTTGTTTGACCACAACCGGGTCGCTCAAAAGTGAGAAAATGGTCTTGCTGATGGATTCGACATCACTGTCTTTCCCCAATTGAGAAAGGGCACTTAGGCTGGACCCATTGGCATCCAACTCTGTATGAGACGAGGAAAGCAAATTCTGATTGGAAATTTTTTGTTGGAGTTTTTGTTGGGCATCGGCGATCAATGAAGAAAAATTAGAGGCCTGAAACAACCGCTCTGTGCCGGTATCCAGATTCTCGGAATCCCCTGAAACTCCTGAGCTATCACCCGAAGAAAACCCACCTGAAGATAAATTTAGCGGTGAAAGACCCATGCGCGCACTCCTTAACGTTGAACTAGCTTTTCTTTTATTGATACACAATGATCACCATCGGTAAAATAGAGAAGAAAAATGTATCGATAATTATCCCTCTATTTGCGTGAGGCTAATTATGGTATAAAAAGGGCATCAATTTGTGGTGGACGTAGCTCAGTTGGTAGAGCAGCGGATTGTGGTTCCGCTGGTCGTGGGTTCGAGCCCCATCGTTCACCCCAATGTAAGTCAATAAGGGGAATCTCCAAGAAATCATGAGCCCATTTTTGTTGATCTCTCTTACCATTGTTGCGGTCATCCTGGGGCTTCTGTATTGGAAACTGACGCAGCTCGTACGTACCCTAGATTTCCAGCACCAAGCCGTTGCCTCCCAAACCAAGCAAGATTTTGAATATGCAACTCAGTTGCGTATGGAGCTAGCCCAACAAGGAAAGCTCTCCCGAGACGAACAGGGGCAATCGCTAAAACTCCTCAACGATTCCTTAATCCAATCGGTGAGTACGCTCTCCCAACTCCAGAAAAACCAGCTCGACACGTTTTCTCAGCAACTCATTCATCTGACCCAGACCAATCATCAGCATTTGGAGGCGTTAAGACTCACGCTCGAAAAACGGTTGGAAAGCCTCCAGACGGAAAATGCTAAAAAGCTCGAGGAAATGCGCCAAACTGTGGACGAAAAACTCCATGCCACCCTTGAAAAACGCCTGGGCGAATCCTTCAAATTGGTCAGTGATCGCCTCGAAAAAGTGCATCAGGGGTTGGGTGAAATGCAGGTGCTGGCCTCGGGTGTGGGTGATTTGAAAAAAGTGCTCACCAACGTGAAAGTTCGGGGGATCTGGGGAGAGATTCAGCTTGCTAATTTATTGGAAGAGATTTTAACCCCCGACCAATATGACCGAAACGTCAAAGTCCGCCCGGATGCGACCGGCTACGTTGAGTTTGCCGTGAAATTCCCCGGTCATGGGGAGAAGCCCCTCTGGATGCCGATCGATTCGAAGTTTCCCCAAGATGCCTATCACCAACTCCTTGAGGCCCAAGAGCAGGCCAGTCCTGAGCTTGCAGATGCAATGGGAAAGCAATTGGAAGACCGGATCAAATTTTCGGCGAAAGAAATTTCCGAAAAATATATTGCACCGCCCTTTACGACCGATTTTGCCATTTTATTCTTGCCGATCGAAGGCCTCTACGCAGAGGTCTTGCGTCGTCCTGGATTAATGGAGCATTTGCAGTCGCGATATCGGGTCACCGTCGCCGGCCCCACTACCATTTCGGCGATTTTAAATAGCCTTCGGATGGGCTTTCGGACCCTCCAAATTGAGAAGCGATCTTCGGATGTGTGGAACCTTTTAGGGCAGGTTAAAACTGAATTTGGTAAATTTGGAGATCTCTTAGACAAGACCCAGAAAAAGTTGCTCGAAGCGGGGCATACCATCGAAGATGCCGCACGACGATCCCGCGCGATTGAGCGGCAATTGAGACAAGTCGAAACCCCCGCACAAATTGAAGATCACGCAGTGCAGACCCCCGCATTTCAAGAACAACTGATTTAAAAAGGAGCCCTTCCATGAGCAACGCCCCCCAATTTGGCAGATTAATTACCGCAATGATTACCCCGTTCACCCCCACTGGCGGTGTAAATTTAGAGGAAGCACAGCGGATTGCCAATTGGCTGATTGACCAAGGCACCGAAACCTTGGTGATTGCCGGGACCACCGGGGAATCCCCGACCCTTGCGCATGAAGAGGAGGCGGAGCTATTCAGAACCATGGTGGCCGCAGTAAAAGGCCGGGCAAAAGTCATTGCCGGGACGGGGTCCAACGCGACGTCCACCGCGATTAAAGCCACACAAATGGCCGAAGCTTTAGGCGTAGATGGGGTTTTGCAAGTGGTCCCTTACTACAATCGCCCCAGCCAAGAAGGGTTGTTTCAGCACTTCAAGGCCGTGGCGCAAAATACGAACCTTCCGATTATGCTCTACAATATCCCAGGCCGAACCGGGCGGAATCTTGAGCCCGAAACAGTGTCCCGGCTCACCCAATTTTCCAACATCGTGGCTATCAAAGAAGCTGCCGGAAATGTGGAGCAAGTGAAAAAGCTGCGGATACTATTGCCCGCTTATATCGATATTTACTCCGGGGATGATGCCTTAACCCTCGATTTTATGGAGCAAGGCGCCTGTGGGGTGGTGTCGGTGGCCTCTCATTGTGCGGGCCCCCAAATCCGAGAAATGATAGACGCCTATAGTGCGGGCGACAAAACCACCGCCTACCAAATTAACCAAAATCTGAAGCCGCTTTTTGATGGGCTTTTTATGACCACCAATCCCGCCCCGGTCAAAGCGGCGATGGAGATGATGGGGTTTCACCCTGGTGGCTTAAGGCTGCCCTTAGTGGAGCTCACGTCTGAAGAAAAAGATCGCTTGAAAGCCATCTTGGTCCAAACCGGCGTTATTTCTGTCCCGGCCTAGGCTTTATTCCCCTCTCTATTCCCAACGGGAATGGGGAGGGGCCAGGGGTGGGGTGGCAACTACCCGTCACACAATGAGAAATTTTGAGCATGAGGGTAACGCAGCAGATTAATTTGTCCACAGTCTCTTAATGAGGTTGAGTGCTGATCCCGCCTTAAACCACGCAATCTGAGACTCATTATAGGTGTGGTTGAGCGTGATTTGGTCACTGCTGCCATCAAGATGATGCAAGACCAGGGTCAATGGAACCCCAGGCGTGAAGGTCGTCAGCCCCACGATGTCCACCACATCCTCTTCTTGGAGTTTCTCCCAATCGGCCTTATTGGCAAAGGTTAAAGCCAAGACCCCTTGCTTTTTCAGATTGGATTCATGGATCCGCGCAAAAGAGCGGACAATCACCGCACGCACCCCCAAATGCCGTGGCTCCATTGCGGCGTGTTCACGAGAAGAGCCTTCGCCATAATTTTCATCCCCGACCACGATGCTCCCAATGCCGGCTGCTTTGTAAGCTCGCGCGGTTTCGGGAACAGGGCTATAGAGTCCACCGAGGCTCTGGTTTTTAACCAAGTTGACCTTCTCATTAAAGGCGTTGGTCGCCCCAATCAACAAATTGTCGGAAATATGATCCAAATGCCCCCGATATTTCAGCCAGGGCCCAGCCATCGAAATATGATCGGTGGTACATTTGCCTTTGACCTTAATCAAGAGTCGCAGTCCCGTGAGATCCTGGCCTTCCCAGGGCGAGAAATTGGCCAAGAGCTGCAGTCGTGTAGACTCTGGCGCAACTTGGATCTTGATCTGGTCGCCATTTTTGGAAGGCGCTTGGTAACCCAATCCGGAGGCCGGGAAGCCCCGTTTCGGGAGCTCGTCGCCAGTGGGGGGTATCAGTTTAAAGGGGGTGCCCTGGGCATTGGTCAACGTATCGGTGATCGGGTTAAAGGTTAATCGACCGGCCAAGACAAAGGCCGTGACCATTTCCGGCGAGGCGACAAAGGCATGGGTATTCGGGTTGCCGTCGTTACGTTTGGCAAAGTTACGGTTAAATGACGTGATAATGCTATTTTTGGC
>JAHFCZ010000155.1 GCA_023249285.1 bacterium
ATGCGAATGCCGAGGCCTTGGACTATAGCCTAAAGCACCGTAAAGCGGCCTTTTGGAGTACGTCACGCCATGAATTGTGGGTGAAGGGGGCAACGTCTGGGGATACCTTGGATATCGTTGAAATTCGCGTAAATTGTGAGCAAAATTCCTTGCTTTATCGGGTAAGGCAAGCGGAAACCGGCGTCTGCCATACCCAAGATGAGTCGGGAAATACCCGCAAGACCTGCTTCTATCGACGCCTCGATGGGCAATCGTTGGACAGTGTGCGCTTAACAAAATCTTAATTAAACTGTTACACAACGCTGACCTAACCTCAATTTAGATATAACATCACCTGGGTATTCTTAAGTCATCGGAGGCGAAAGCCCTGAAATCTTAAAAACGAGGGTGGTGAAAATAAGTGTTTAATAAGTTTGGTGCAGTAGACATGGTAGCCGCATCCCCGATTTTACGGGTGCAACAGCCAGTCAAAGTACAACAGGGTGCAGCACCCAAAACAACTGCTGCCGTAAACCCCACTGCAACGCTAGGGACCCCAGGCGCATTACCAATGTCTCCGATGGGACTTCAAGTGAGAGCAGCAGTGACGCCAGTGGATCCCCAAGCAGAAATCATGATGAAGCGTGTCGCAAGCGCGATTGTGGATTCAATGCTGAGCAAAGGAATCCTCACGATCAAAGATGGCGAGGCTAACGTCACGGATATCAAGGCCGCCGGCGAAGAAATTCGGCTTGGAATGGCGGTATTCAAAACCTACCTACCGTCATTGGAAGGGTCAGGAAGTGAAAGCGAAGCGAATACGGATAGCGCTCTAAATGCACTGATTCGAGTGATGATGGCCGCTATTTCAAGTAAGGCTAAAATCTCACGAAAAGGTTTTGACCGCGCAAGTGGTGCAAGCGCCGGGAGCATTGATGGCCAATTGAAAGCCGCTATAAAAGCAGCGTTAGGCCCAGTGAGCCTAACAAAGCTTGCCGCCGCCGCCGCTTAATTTGTCCACAGCCTCTAGCTTCTTAGTAATAAGTAAAAGATGGGGGTGATCAAATAGACCAAGGCATAGGTCACCCCCTGGCTAACCGCAACCAAAAGCCCCGACCCTACATACTCCCCTGACCCCAGTAAAAGCCCTAATATAGACCCCGCCAACATCACTGAAAAGACCAATGCAAAATACAGCAGACAGGCCTTGAGATGCTGTTTGACAAACTGTGTTGATCGGATGAGTCCCGAGAAGAGCCCACAATCTTCAACCAATAAAATAGCGGGCAGAAATTCCAACACCACCCCCAAGGGGATGGCCATAATGCCAATCAAGAGATAAACCCCGGTAACCCAGGAGAGCGGAGAGGATTGGACCTGGGAAAGGCCTTGAACCGAGGCAAAGAGGGGAAGCAGAACCAATGCCGAGGCCGCCACAATGGCTGGAAACTTCCGAAGCATGAGTATTGGGAGCCGTCGAACTTCCAGGACAGGGAGTCGTTCTTTCAGCTCAGGGAAATCCACCCACAAGCGACGGAAAATATAGCGCAAGGCTAGGCCAGTAGTGAGGAGCTTAATCCCGGTTTCAGCCACCCAGCTCACGCTCAAAATGAGAATATCCGAGGACCCGATTTGACCCAGGGGCCCCAGGGTGGGCATGACCAACCATTCTCCAGCAATCAGATGGAGTATAAAGAACGACAAGTAAGGCACAATGACCGCAGGATCCCGGAATAAAATCTGAAATCCCATCCGAAATAAGCGGGCAATGGATAGGGTCATAGTCGCACCGAATCCAGTGCCTGGATCAATTGGGCAGCAAATTCCGGGGTAAAGGGATTGGAGAGGACCAAATGGGCGTCGTGCTGGTAGTCGAGTCGGGAACGCTGCAAGGGGGAAATCCGTTCAAATTTAGCTTTTGATCGTGACAAAATAGACGCATCTTCCGCATCAACCGTCACCACAAAGTGACAGTGCGGCATGAGGCCTAAGTCTTGGATCAACGCGCCCACCAGGATAACACAGCTCGATGTGCTCGAGGAGAGTTGCGCCAGAACCCGTGCTGTCAGGGGAGGGTGCACAATCTGATTGAGGGTCGCGAGAGCTTCGGCCGAGCCAAAGACTTTTTCACCCAACAATGGGCGAGAAATGGCCCCGGCCTCGTCCAAAATATCAGCTGAAAACGCCCGGACCAGTTCGGCCTGGACGGCGGGACGTTGAAGGATCTCATGGCCGATTAAATCCAGGTCTAAAATGGGGGCCTGCCAATGCGCGGCTAAGATATCCGCGGCATAAGATTTCCCAGAGCCGACGCGGCCCGTAATCCCCAATACAAAGGGGGCACTAGAATAGAGACGATGGTACTCAATGTAGCGCGCCACACAGTCCGGTACCAACCCGGCGATGTCCCCCTGGCTGGCCACGCGTTGACGGATCTGCATGGAGGCCACGGGGCATTCGG
>JAHFCZ010000081.1 GCA_023249285.1 bacterium
GCCTTGCATCTTGAATTTGTCGACAGCCTCTAGCGCTGTTGTGAAATTCCCAAATTTCCCTATTTTCGCTTTCCTCATTTGAAAATGCCAAATCACGGAAACCGAGAAATAGGGCCTTTGGAAATTTCTCCAACAAAATGGTAAGATGACCTCCGCTGTTTTTCAGTTGCCCTTTATTTCATCCCCACCCCGCGATTTCTTGCCTCCACGCTTCCAATAAAAGGATCCTTTCGATGTTCAAAAAGCATAGTAGCACTCCTAGCCGCACTCCTCTATCACCAGGTGTCATGAGGGTTATTCGTGAAAGCCCTTCTTCACCAAAAGTGAGCCCCAAGAGTTCTCAAGCAGGGGCTACCAGCCCTAATACAAGCGGCTCTCCTTTGCGGCCTTTAAATGGGCTTAAAGCTGGGGCCGCCAGTGCCGGAAGTTCTCAAGGATCACTAGCGGGCTCGATGGTCGTTAATTCTGCTCATGCAACGGGTGCCCTCAGATGTCTTCAATTTCCTGAACCAGCAGAAGGACCGCTGCCAACCCTGAGCACTTTGGAGGCCCTAGCTACTCCTGATAATACCCCCTGTATTGTTAAGGATTTCTCAAATGAAGATTTCAGGGGCTTTTTAGACGCCCTTACACCTGGCAGCACAGGGATCTCCAATCGATGGCGACCTGAGCCCCGAATTGGGGTAGTCCATGTGTTCTCATTTAAGGGGATCCAATTTCATATCCCATTTGGGACTGAGGTCGATGCGCGCATATTTGGTGGTAGAGCCCTCGATATGACAGACATCCCGATGCGGCCAGAATGGGCGCATAACGAAGATATCGTTGCTAGCATTGGAACCTATGCACAAGACGGCACAGTGGGTTGTTCTGCGTTAACGGAAGTGGATCTTGAGCGATGTTTATTGCGCATATTTGGAAAAGCGAAGCGTGGCACACTCCCAGGAAAAGAGGTTCCTGTTGCTCAAGTAGCTAAGCTTTGTGGGACTGAGTTGGTAGTACTCGCCGAAGCTGTCAAGCCTTTCTCACTGAATTGTGAACGTGTTGAGCCACGCGTCATTGCAGGGCTAGGAGACGTTGACATCCAGACTCTTTCTTGTGCCTCTTCAGGGGGAATAAACGCAACCGAGATTAATCCTGTGAGAGTGCCAGACATCTTTGGGGATAGACTCAATATTAAGGCTTTCGCGGTGGGGACTCTGGATTGCACGCACCTCTCTGAAACGTATGTTTCTGGGCTAGAACCGCTGCAACTTTTTTCTCTGGCTATTGCTGCCAAACCTGGGTCGTTGGATCTTAGCGGCTGTCAGTTCCGTCCAGACACACTTCTTGCAACCCAACAGACTCCTGAGGAGTGGTCCATGGAACCCGCACTGTTTACGACAGCGGGGCTCCCCCAACAGCTCATTGTGGTCCAACATTTTGCGGTCTGGGAGGCCTTAATGAATGCGGCAAAGCCCAAGAGCATGGATGCGACGCACCTGCCTGAGGATTTGGTGCTCAGATTAGTGCGCTTGGCTCAAGCCCTCACTGGAAAAAGCAAAGACGATGTTATCTGTGCTTGGGCAGAGAAGCTAAAAGAATCGACACTAAATGGAGAGAAATTCGCGGCTATTTTCCTTCAGGGGCTTTCCGATGATGCACTGGCGGCGATCGTCAACATTGCAAAGGGAAACACCCTTGATCTACACCACTACTCTGCTGGACAGGTCGCTAGTATCATGACCAAGCCAGGGGACTTGAGCGCCTATCTCCCCCTCAAAGCAAAGCGAGGGACCCTGGATCTTTCTGCTACCACAATGATCCCAGTCTGTTGGGTCACATCGCGTGGATTGGTGACGTTTTTATCTGCAGGAAAACCACAGACATTCGATGCCTATGGCTATGACCTACCCTGTTTGAGCGAAGTAACCCCAGACCAGATTGGCGATTGTTTACGGAGCATTCTCCCAGATACTCTTGATGGGCAATGGGTTTCTTTGGCACAAATGGCGCGGGATTGGGAGACTTTGGGCCAGATCATGCTGGTAGTACAGTCAGGGACTCTGGATTTCACTGGTGGGGCGAGTGAAAAAGCGCCGGAAATGGTTGCAGCGTATAAGGCGCGTATCGCAGGGTTTTTGAATACTTGTACTTCCGCAACATATCATACTTATGTGATGGCAAGTGCTAAGCCGGGCTCTTTGCCTAAGCCTGAAGCAGGGCAGCTTGCGGCCGTGATCCACGGGGCAGATGAGGCAACTCTTGATTTTTCAAAATTTGACCCAAGGATAGTCATTGGTTGGAAGGGTGATGACCTCATTTGGCCCATTATTTCTTTTAAAGCAAAGCCAGACACTTTACCTAAGGACGAAAGCGCCGGTACCAGGGCCTAAAGGGGTAAATCCTGGGGGGTGGGGCGTTGCGGTGGAGGTGGGGCCACTGGCGGGCGACCCGGGGTGAGCGTGGGGGTGGTGCGGGGGTCTTCGTCCTCGAGGAGGCCCTGGATGCGGTTCTTTTTGATGTAGGCGCGAAGCGAGCTGTTTTGAGGATCGATGTCTAAGGCCTTTTTCCAGCAGTGTAGCGCATCTTCATTCAAGCCCAGCTGTTTGTATATGGACCCAGCGGCAATGTAGCCAGAGGCCAATTTAGGGTTCAATCGGATGAATTCTAGGTATTCAGTGAGGGCTTCCTGGAACCGACCTTGATAATAGAAGTAATTGCCTTGTTGCATGGCCAATACAGAGCGGCGCAAGATTTCAGGGTCGTTACTGGGCGTCATGGACTTGAGTTTTTGGGTGAAATTGAGGGAGGCTTGGCGGTTTTGGCTGGCTAAGCTCTGGGCGATGGTGTTGGCTGAGGCAAGCCTGGCATTGAGAGACGCGATTTGGGCTTTTTCACCCTTTTCTTTTTCACGTTTCAAGATCAATGGGGAGGGGTCCATGAGGCTGACCCCGATCCGGATTTGGTCGCGATTTTGGGATTGGTTAATGGGTTTGAAGTTACTTTGCATGGCAATGGTCAGGGCCACATTGTCGGCATAAATATTGCGAAGGCCAACGCTGTAGAGCTCACCGTCCCATTCAATCGCGAGGCTGCCAATGAAGGTTTCAAATTCGGTGCCTAAAAAGGCAGCCCCAGTTCCCTTATTTCGGCTTTCGGCGATCCCCGCATGAATCCAAGCGCCCTTTTCACGGAGTTGAAATGAAAAGGCTAAAAAGGCCCCAAACACTGTGGAGACAGTGGGGTTGGTGGAGGGGGTCCAGCCAATGTTTTTCATCCCAATGGCCATGTGGAAGCTTTGTTTTTCGGTGCCCAAGGGGTCATAGTAGAGCTCAAGATGATGGAGAATGGTGTTGCCAACTGCCGTAAGGCCATACTCAAAGTGGTCCGACAATGCAGCCCGGACAAACAGATCGGTTACGGTTGAAATATTGCTACTGACGTAAGCGCCGGAGATCCCGCCGCCGACCTCCAGGTAGCCCGGAAATTCGGCACGGGCACTGGGAATGTTGATGACTTCATTGCCGCGCTGAAAGGCAAGGCTGGGGAGCCCTAGGCTGAGGAGCAGGATAAGGATGAGGAGGAGTCGGGTGACTTTAGTCATCGGGGAGTTCCTTTATACGCGTGGATTTGGGGAGGGTGCCTTCGGGGAAAATGAATTGCAGAGTGGTGGCCAAATTGGGGTTCAATTTGAGCTTGATGGTGACGCATTGGACGGATTCGTTATGGAAAAACAGGTGGAGGCTGCGGCTGAAATGCTCGATGCGTTGGAGGGTGAAATTGCGTTTTTTGTGTTCCCCGAATTGGAGGACCCATTCCACAAGGAGCTTGAAGAAAAATTGTTCGGAAAACGTAAATTGTTGGCTTTCGGAGGGGGCGCTCTCGACCGGGCCGCCCATCATCCGGTCCGTACACACGGCGACGAGGCGGGCGCCGGCATGGAAAGCCCACATGGTGTCTTCGGATTGCAGCACGGCGAAATGGGAGTATTCGGGCATGGTGGCAATGAGGGCCGCGTAGCTGCGTTCTTGGATTTGGATACCTTGGACGGTCAGTCGTAAATTGAGGCTGGCCAAATGTTCGGACAGGTTGAGGGTCAGGGATTTGAAGAAGTCGAGGTCGAGATGCATCATGCTGGACCCTCTTTCTGGAAGACGATTTTTTCATCATCCGCGAGTTGACGGGCAATGCGGACCAGTTCGTACTGGGCACGTTCGATTTCGGAAGGCCGAATGGACACCGAGAGTTTTTCGGTTTCGATGACCACTTGTTGCATCCGCTCAGAGAGATTGCTCAGGATTTTGTCACGCAGCGGGCCCTGACAGTTGAGCATGGCGGTGCCGATATGGCGGATATCGGCCTCGTAGAGCACGGCTTTGAGGTGGTCATCGGAGAGGGTGAAGAAGTCTTCGAAGGTGAAAATGAGGGTGCGCATTTTTTGGACGAGCCCGGGGTCGACATTGCTCAAGAAGGCCATGAGCTTTTCACGTAGCTCGGTGCTAAGTTTTTCAAGGACTCGGGAAATTTTAAGGAGTTTTTCGGTCTCGTCGATGCTGACTTCAGGGGCTAGGAGCTTCATTTCAAGCGCGGACGAGAGCTTTTGGACCCAGAAATAGTTGGGGACATCCAAGGTGAGCATCAAGCGCGAGACATTTACGGCGCGATCGACATCCATGTGGGAGAGTATTGAGACCACACGATTTTCGTCTAAGAAACTGAAAATGAGGGCGGCGAGCTGCGGACGATCTTGGGAGAGGAAGCTCAAGAGGCGCTCGTCGGAGAGCTTTTCGAGGAACTGAAAAGAGAATTCGGCAGTGACATCGAAAGAGGATTCTTCATCGACGCCAAAGGTGGTTTTGAGGATTTTTTGGGAGATGGTGGGGCCGCCAATGAGGTACTGTTTTTTGACGAGCAAGCGATAAAATTCTTCCAGGACGGCTCTGAGTACGCCTGAATCGACTTTCATAAATTTATTGGCGCCTTGGAACAGACTTTTACTGAGTGATTCGCCCATTTCGGTGAGGATTTGTTGGACCAATTCAGGGCGCTCGGCCTCGAGAAAGAGGATGAAAATGAGGACTTTTTTGAGCGGCGGTAAGCTGGCGTTGGTTTCCTCGGCTGGGGCGATGGACATCATCTCGGAAATCACACTGGCGGTGAACCCTGGGTTTCTCTCCACAAAGTCGATCAAGGCCCGGCACAGCGCCTGGAATTGGCGTTCCCGGTCCAGCTCCTCACGCTCATTTTTACGCTCAACATCCAGGAGTGTTTGGAGTTCCAGGGCTTGGCGGGCTATTTTTTTGCGGCGGTAGACCCAGACCAACATGACCAGGGCAATGAGGAGCCACACGCCGAGAATCCCCCCGACGAGATATTCGGGGGGGATATTGAGCTTTTTGAGCTTGTCTTTGGATTCCCAATAGATTTGGTCGAGGCCAAAAATGGCATCAGAAAACTTGTAGCTGGATAAAATGAGCTCGTCGCCTCTTTCTTCGTTAATCCCTGAAACCTCGGCCAAGACGGCGGAGAGCTGGGTGCGATCGAGCTTGAGAAGCTTCATTTTTCGCTCGTCGATGACGACGTGAACGGTGATTTTTTTCAGGGTAATGGGGATGACGTTCTTGGTGCGTTGGGCGTTGTAGACCACGTCATGTTTTTGGGTGGTTTGGCCGAAAAGGGCGGGGTTTCGGATGGTGGGTGTGACAATTTGTTCCTCGCGTGGGGTGTCTTCAGGGATTACTACGGGGAAGCCGGGCAGGGAGTCTTGGACTTTGGGCTTTGGTTTTTTGGCTTCTTGCTTGGCTTTGAGCTCGTCAAGGGTCTTGTAGTCGATGCTCTCTTTCTCACTTTGGACCTTGGTGTTCACCACTTCATTGAGGGTGACGGAGACGGGGGTGAGGGTGACTTTTTCGGATTCTTCCGAACGGTCGGACATGGTGGCTTTGACGGTGACAAAGTATTTGCCATTGCCTACGATCCGGTCCAGGACAGCCCCCGTGGCTTGGCGGACCTGAGATTCTACTTTTTCAGCCTCAGTTGGTGTGGTCCATTGGGAGACCCATTGGGTAATGGTGCCGGATTGATAGAGCCAACCACCGAAGCCTGCCAATACAAAAATGGCGAGTAGCCCGGCTGTCACGGCGAAAATTTTGGACCATTTCATAGTGGTGTGCTACGTTCCATTCAGCTGATTTATGGATATTTTTATTAGGGTAGCATAATTGTATAAATTTATCGCCTATGCTCTTTGGCTCTGTTGCGAAATATCCAAATTATCCCATTTTCGGCTTCCTCATTTGGAAGAACCAAACCGTGTCAGCCGAGAAATGGGCCCTTTGGACATTTCTCTAACATCGCTTTTTCTAGGGTTTTTGTATTTTCGCAACAGCCTCTCTCTTGATTGTGAGATAGATCTCAAGCAGGGTCAAAAGGAGGCTTAGCACCAGTGGCCCTAACAGGTACCCGACTGGCCCAAAAAAACTGATGCCGCCCAGGACAGAGAGGAGTATCAGAAATTGGTGAATTTTGACCCCTCGGCCAATGAGTTTGGGGCCTACCATGTTATCAATAAGCCCTACAGCCAGGCTTCCCCAGATGAGAAGACCTATCGTGGCAATGATTGCACCACTCACATAGAGATAAAGTACGGCCGGAACGACTACGAGCGATGTGCCAATGCCCGGGATTAAGGCAGCGATGGCGGCGACACTGCCCCAGAGGAGGGCGTTGGGGACGCCGAAAATGGTAAACCCGATGGCGACAAGCGTTCCTTGAATGAGCGCGACGACCAGGCCCCCCTTAATAATCGAATGGATGGCCATATAAAGGTGATTCAGAATTTTGGTGTTGTGGCTGTCTTGCAAGGGGCTTAAATTGATGATCGTGGTTTTGAGCCGGTGCCCATCTTTAAACAGGAAATACAGGGCGATAAAGAATATAAAAACTTCTATTAAGGCTTGTGCAACGTTTGCAAACAGGGGGCCCAAATGTTGAAATGCCCACCCTAATCCTTGTTTAAGGTACTGGTTAATATCTAGGGAAAGGTCGAGGGGTATCGGAGAAAAACTTGTAATACTTTTGAGGGAGCTGGTGATGTGTTCAGAGAGTGCGGAGGTGCCCCCGTTGTGGGTAAGAGACGCATAGAGTCCGGTGGCTTCTCGAAAGATCTGGGTACCTAAAACGATCAGTGGGATGACGACTATCAGCAAAATGGCGAAGGTGGGGAGTAGAGCGGCGAGGTATTTTCTATTGGGTAGGCGAGCCAGGGCTTTTTTGTGAAGGGGATCAAAAATGGTCACGAATACGATGGCTAAGACTAGGACATACAGAAAGGGCTTGAAAATGAAAAAGGTGAGGATGGCAGCCCCGGTCAGAAGAATCAATAGAAATGACAGGTCTGCTCTAATATGTGGGGCCCTTTTAAACCGTTGAAATTTAGATGCTCAGATGTGTAATTTGTCGCGTAAGGAATTGCCTGGGGTCGGCAATGACTGAAGCGAAAATTATGCAGGTGAGTATCT
>JAHFCZ010000082.1 GCA_023249285.1 bacterium
TGGATTAGATTTTGGGACCAGTAATTCGGTCATTTGTGCGTACCCGGAAGGCCCGGATCGTCCCCCGCTCATTATCAGTGAGCCGACGGTTCTATTTTTCCCCGCCCGAAAAACCACGGAAACTTTTCGCTATTACATCGGCGAAGAAGCCGTTCGCGAATATGTCGCCTCTGGGATGAATGGGCGGTTTATCCAGTCCCTCAAATCCGTTCTCTCGGATCCTGATTTCGAAAGCACTATGATTTATGGGGTGCCCTATACCCCGATTGAGCTCACCACGCTGATTATCCAGCACCTGAAACACAAAATGGAAGCCGCACTCGGCCACCCCCTGACCCGGGTGACACTGGGACGCCCTGTCTTTTTTTCGGAAGATCCACATGAAGACCAAACGGCCCAACGTCGTATCCAATCCGCCGCCAAACGTAGCGGCTTTCACGAAATTGCCTTTCAATTAGAACCCATTGGCGCGGCCTACGCCCATGAAGCGACCATTTCCGAACCCAAGACGGTGTTGGTCATGGACCTCGGCGGCGGGACGACGGACTTTACAGTGATGACCCTGGACCCGAGCAAACGCGGACAATCCAACCGCCATCAAGATATTTTGGCCACAGGTGGGGTCCATATCGGTGGGGATGATTTTGACGCGAGCTTGATGTGGCATCAATTGGCCCCCCATTTTGGATACGGAAGCCAGTACGAAGATTGGGGAAAGCTTTATGATTTCCCGATCCACTTTTTTACCACGCTGTGCACCTGGTACGACATCGCAAAACTTAAGGAATCTCCCTTCAAGGAAGATCTCAAAAGTATCATGCGGACCTCCACCGACAAGGCCGCCGTCTCAAGGCTGCATACCTTGATCCAAGAAGATTTAGGGTTTGGGGTCTTCAAATCCATTGAAAAGGCCAAAAAAGAACTCTCTTCTGTCACGTCTTCGGTCATCCAGTTCAAGTCCCCGAACCTTGAATTCAAGGTCCCGGTGAGCCAATCACAGTTTGAAAGCATGATCACCGAGGCAGTAGACAGCATTGAAGCGAGCCTCTTGGACACGTTAAGCCGGGCACAAAAAACCCCCGATCAAATTGATTCCATCTTAATGACCGGGGGAACGTCTCTGGTTAAATTGATCCAGGATCGGACCCGCGCACGATTTGGGTCCGAGAAAATCCTGGCCGATTCTAATCGATTTACAGGGGTGGCGACAGGGTTGGCGCTTGCTTTTCCACTATCCCTTTAAGGGTGGCGAGGCCTTGCTCAAAATGGCCGCCAACTTCTTTATCCATATTGATAAACACGCACATGAGTTTGGACATAAACCCGTTTCTTCCGGTCACTGACCAACGCACCAACGTCCCGTATTCTTGAGAAACCAGGGTCAGCTCGGAGTGTTGGGTCATTTGCATTGGCTTGGTGTAAGTTAAACGGGTTTTGACAGTTTGGTTGGATACACTCTCAATGATTTCGGCTTGCCCAATGCCCATCTGTCCGGTACTCGTCCATTTGGAGGTCGATCCCACGCCTTCTGCGGGGCCAGAATAGGTCATTTTTACGCTGGGATCCACCTTGGACCACGGCATCCATTCTTCCATTTTTTTACCATTATTAAGGTAGGGGAAAATCGACTCGGCTGGGGCGTTGATCACGATCTCACGTGAGATGTGCATTTCTGAGGGTTTGGTGGCCACATACGCTAAAAACAAACCGATTAACACCGCAACAACCGCTAGCACTTTCTTTTGCATGAGCACTCCTTAGACCATTGCTTGGGATAGATATTCCCTACAGTTTACCTGAAATTTTTTGTCATCGCTAATTTATCCGCATGCATCTAAATCCCCCTCTAGACAGGCTGTCATCCCGGGCTTGATCCGGGATCCAGAAAAGCAAAATGAAGCTATACCTGGATTCCCGCCTGCGCGGGAATGACAAATGTGAGGTCGGGGATGACAACGTCGTAATGGACTTAGCCTCACCTTAAATGCAATTCTACCGATACTGCAGCCGCCCAACTTGAGTGGGAACCAGAGATAATGTTACACTAAATGTCCTTCGCGGAGAGGTACCCAAGTGGCTGAAGGGTGAGGCTGGCTTACCAGCCGGAACCGGAGCGGCGCCGACCGAATAGGGAGGATGAGAGCCGCGTAGGGGGGTCGAGGAGCCCGATAGGGCGAGGTGACCGGTTTGCTAGTGCAAACTGCCCAACTTGAGTGGGAACCAGAGATAATGTTACACTAAATGTCCTTCGCGGAGAGGTACCCAAGTGGCTGAAGGGTGAGGCTGGCTTACCAGCCGGAACCGGAGCGGCGCCGACCGAATAGGGAGGATGAGAGCCGCGTAGGGGGGTCGAGGAGCCCGATAGGGCGAGGTGACCGGTTTGCTAGTGCAAACTGCCCAACTTGAGTGGGAACCAGAGATAATGTTACACTAAATGTCCTTCGCGGAGAGGTACCCAAGTGGCTGAAGGGGGCGGTTTGCTAAACCGTTAGTGGGGTAACACCCAGCGAGGGTTCGAATCCCTCCCTCTCCGCCATACTGTTTACCCCTCATCCGTACCCTACCTTGTGACGACTAATCTGACTGTGCTACATTGCATCGAATGACCTCCCTGTTAAAAAACAAAAAAGCCCCCAGTATCCATCGACATTTCTCCCACCGGTTAGCCAAGTCTGCTGGCCTTGCTGGCTTTGTTTTAATTTTTTCTTTGGGCATCGGGGTACTGGGCTACCACTACATCTGCGATCAACATTGGATCGATGCCCTCCTAAACGCATCCATGATCCTAACAGGTATGGGGCCCGTGAACGTCATTACAACAAACTCTGGCAAGGTCTTTGCCTCTGGCTATGCCCTGTTCAGCGGAGTCGCATTTCTCACCATGGCCTCGGTCATGATTTCTCCTTTTTTACATCGGTTCTTGCGTACGTTTCATATGGATTTAGAGCCCTAAGACCTGTCGCATATTTGCATTGGGGAGTTGGACGCCATTCCGCTTTGTCGCCCTGTACAAAATTCGACACTGATCCACCTGCCAAATTTAAAAGCGATGTCTTAAACCGACCTCATCTCATTGAGTATGATAGCTATAGGTCATGAAACGGGGTACACTAAAATTATTATGAAAGGTGGCGAAAGTGGAATGCCGGACCGTAGATTATGGGGGGCTTTTTTAGGAGATCTTTGTATGTTTCGAAAATTTTTAGTATTTACCATGCTTATTGGATTTGCAACACTGGCTTTTGGCCATGAGCGAAGTTGGCCGGGAAGACGTTTATACAAGCTGTGGCCACAAGTTAAATTTTTTGTCAGAGTTCAAAAAAGCTTAACTCCCGATCAAGTTGAACGCATTGAAAGGCTTTTGGGCAAAAAATTACCCGCCGAAGATCGGTCACCCATCTTTTATTATGCCTATGCAGACAAAGAAAAAAAAGACCTGCTTGGGGTGGTTTTATTTGTCGATAGCACCGGAAAAAATGGGCCTATCGAACTTTCGTTTGGGTTTGATCAAACGACCAAATTACAAGTGGTCGATATTTGGCAACATCAAGAAAATGACTACATTCGTTCAAAAGAATTTTTAGGCTATTTTATTGGAAAAACCGTAACAGATAATCTGGTGGAGGGCACCTTTTCCAAAACGCCGCTTCCGAGTGAAACGGTTCATGCATTCATCACAGCCGTTCGTCGAGCTCAAGACATCACGTTGGAGGCTTTTGGAAGACGGAGCGATAGAGCGACAGGGGTGTCTCAATGAAGGCCCGTCACTTATTTTGTTTTGCTTTTTTGGGCAGTCTGGTCGCCACTTCAGTCTCGGCCCTACCTGCCCAAAGGCGGCTATTCACGCAGACCTACCACTATAGCGTGAGTTGTATGCTGTGCCATACCAACGGTGGCGGATCGTCTTTGACTAAATATGGGAAGGATTTTTTGAGAAATGGGGCAAGTATCGCGGCCCTACGACGCATTGAAAAACTGGATTCTGATAATGATGGGTTTTCTAATATCGATGAAATTCTCAGTCGATCCAACCCGGGTGACCCACTCAGTACGCCCAAGAATAGCGGTAAATGGCTAGAAAATATCGAGGAGGATGCCATTCCCGTTGAGATCTTGAAAAAGGGATTTAAAGACTCCGAGGGATTTGCGCTATTAGAGGGAGTCTTAAAACCAGCCCAAGTTCAAGCAGTCGAAAAATCATTGGGGGAAGCCTTGAGCGATGAAGATAAGGTGCCTGTTTTTTATTTTGCGATTCGCCAGGAAAATGGGAAACGAATGAAATACGGGGTCGCCCAGTTTATCCGGCAAAAATCGTTTACACTCCTGGTAGGCATCCATTTGAATGGAACCGTGGCCTTTGTTGAGGTGGTCAAAGCGCAAGACCCATCTCTTAAAAAAGAATCTGGATTTCTTGCTCAATTTGAAGGAAAATCAGTTAAGGATCTGTTGGTAGTTGGCAAAACCATTATCCCTATTCCCCAAAAAACCGCTGTGAGTCAAGAGATCGCCACGGCTGTCCATAAAAATTTATTGATGATCTCAACCGTTTTTTCGAAAGAACCCTAACCATGTCCGTAGACTCTTTGAATTTTGGGGAAGTGAGTGCCACAGAGTCAGTCAAAACTGAAGCGAGTCTATACCCCCATCGACTAGAAGCCAGCGCTATTTTATTTCCTTCACTTTTGGTTCTGCTGTTGTTTGGTGGGGTGATCCTTTTTTTGAAAAGGGATGAAGAAAAATCATTGTCCAAGCGATTCTCATTGGCAGATCTTTCGGTCAGTGCAAAAGCGGCGATCACCTTAACCTTAGTCTCCTTTGGCTTGGTCCATATTTTTTCGGTGTTAACCGTCTTTTTAAAAACGCACGTCGCTTTTGAATCCACCCAAGCTTACTTTTTTTATATGCCCATTCATCAACTAGCCGCCTTGAGCCACGCTCATTTTTTTGGGCATGGGGTGATGTACATCTTAACGGCGGTAGCCTTTCTATTCACCTCTCTTCCAGAGAGGGTGAAGCGATTTGTTGTGTTGCTAGCGCCTTCAGGTGCTATTTTAGATACGATGTCGTGGTGGGGAATAAAGTTGATTTCATCAAAATTTGAGATCCTTTCTTTTATCGCGGGGAGTCTGTTGTCACTTGGCTTTATCGTCATGGCAGTAGTGATTTTTGTTCAATTGTGGTTTCACCACTCCCAAAAAAAGGACTGATTCATGAATCGATTTTTTCTGTTTTGTATCGTCTCAGTTTTAAGTGGGACCCTTTTGTGGGGCCAAAATGACAAAACCAGCCTTAATTTTGAGAGTCCAGAATTGGGTGTTGGCGCATCTGCTGGACAACCAAAATCCCTTGGGCCGCTGAATAATATCAATTTAGGGGGAACCTTTGATTCGCGTTTTTTAAAGCCAAATGGGGGAAAAGGTGAGCTGGATATCCATGTGAACGAACTCTTTTTGACGGCCACTGTGGGGGACAATATTTCCATCCTAGCTGAACAGCTTTTATTACCCTCTGAACAAAGTTCTGTAGTCGGCCAAGACCATGGTTATGTGTATGCAGTGTTGTCCAATTATTCTTTTTTACCGCAGGGTATGTCCTTCCGCGTAGGTCGATTCCGAGCAAAATGGGGGTATGACGCTTCATCAGATTCACCGGCAAACCCCATTCAAAGTGGTGTTTTAAAAAATATTGGGTTTATCTCAGATTTAGGGTTTGAAATTTCAGGCTATTTGGGGGACTCTTTTGACTATAGCTTTGCAACATTAAATGGCCCCGACACACTGTTTGTAACCACCACAGATGGAAACGGAAAGTCCATTACAGTCAAAAATCCAGCCGAAAACAGCATTAGCTCCCATTACTATCGGGCCAATTACGAAATTAATTCCGCCAGTCGTATAGGGGCCTCCTATTTCGAGGGGAATAGCTACGGCTGGCGAAATGACGCCATGTTCGATATGGATACTGTTCAACCCTATGGCAAGCTTGATCGTAGCCAATTGGTGTACAAGCAACGCATATCCGTAGATGGCTCTTTTCGACTTGAAAAATGGACCTTCAGCGGAGAGTACAGCTTTGGAACGGATTATTTTTCGTCTGGGAATCAATCCGTCAAATTTTATCTTGCGCGTGCAGATTATACTTTTATACCTAATTTACTTTCAGGCTTGTTCCAGCTCGACGCCATCGATGATGGCTTTGCGGGGTCATCTAGACCCATTGTGGGTTCTGCTGAGCTCTCTTATCACATTACAGACACCTCTCTCCTGCGTATTTTTTATTTGACAGACCTCAAAAAGATTAGAGACACTTATTTGGCAGGCGCCCAAATGTTACTCACCTATTAAATTTTTGCAAAAAAGGAGTTTAAAATGAATGATGTAAAAGGATACTTAGTAGCTGCCGTTCTAGTCGTAGCCCTAGTGGTTCCTTCGTTTCTGTATGCCCATGGAGATGAAGCCCCCAATGAACCCGGTCATGAGGGCCATGGGGGGTTAGTTCATCCCTTTTTGGTGCATATGGGTCTTCCAGACGAACCGGGAATGACAGACGTGCGTATTAATTCAGTTCAAAGTATCGAAAATGGGGTTCGAAGCGGTGATGTGGGATTCCATATTGAGGCAGGGTTGTGGAAAGGCGTTGGAATTCATCTTAGAAATGATGGGATGAGTGAAAACCCCGAAACTGAATTAATGGTGCAGGGTGATTTGTGGCGAGATAGCACCAAGCAAAGCGGGATTGCGATATTCGGCGAAGCCGCGTTTCCCACTGGTGAATCCGCTGCTAACGAAATGAATTGGCTATATGGTGTTTCAGGCCGCTTTGTGTTTTCTCACTTTTCTCTCGATGCCGATATCCATCACAATATTCGAGATAAAATGGTTGAATTTGAGGCGGGGTTGGTGTGTGGGCTCACCCCAACTATTTTCCCGATATTGGAAATGAACGGTGAGTTCCAGCAAAATGCAAGTGCATTGGTTAATCTCATGCCTGCTGTAAAAATAAAATTAGGCGGAAATAATGTGGTTGGGATTGGTTACAAATTCCCGTTGAGTAGTCGCAAAGAATTTGAACGGCAATTGGTTGTTCAATGGGATATGGATTTTCATAATTAGGCCCTGTTGACGCTGAATAATTGAATATGAAACACAGCCCTTTCTAGCCCCTAAGTTAACACTGGGTACTAATGAGTAACCCCAGGGGGAGTGTAAATCTACGTTCAAGATTTAATGTCTTGGATCCAGCTCAAGACCGTTTCGGCCACTTCTTCCCAGCTTTTTTGGCCGCAAATGAAATGAGATCTTCCCTTGAAGAGCTTGAAGTCCACGACCGAAGCGCTTGATTTATACGCGTTTGCATTTTTGCGATTCAGTGCCGCGGGGATAATCGTGTCTTTTTCACCCGCAATGAATAACAGTGGGGCATGCGGCTTTTTAAAATCGATTTTCCCGACTC
>JAHFCZ010000156.1 GCA_023249285.1 bacterium
TTGGTCTTGGATTTTGATTTCATTGAACGGGCGTCGGCGTATGGATTGCCGAAATATATGGAGTGGTATGGTGCGTTTTCCTTGATGGTCACCTTGGTGTGGCTGTACTTGGAGATTTTGCGGCTCATGTCGAAATTGAATGACCGACGTCGATAAAGGGGTTGAGGCTAGCTTTTTTTATCGGTCGGGATTGGCCGGGTTGTTCAGCCTGGGGACCGGGTATGTAGCCAGGATTCCCTTACCGGTTTTTTTGCGCCCCTTGGCTTTTCGGTGGTTTGCTGGGGTGTTTGGGATCCGAGTGGATGAGGCGGAATTTTCGCTTTCTTCGTATCGATCTTTTGATCATTTTTTTACACGAGGCCTGAATCCCCAGGCGCGAGTCATTGCCCCCGACGGGGTGGTGTCTCCCTCGGACTCCGTTGTTTTGGCCCATGGGCCGGTGGTTTCTGGCATGACCATCCAAGCGAAGGGGATCGCCTATAGCGTGTCGGCTTTGGTGGGTGGCCCGGACACTTATGAAGACGGGGCGATGATGACGTTCTACCTCTCCCCTAAAGATTGTCATCGTGTTTTTGCGCCGGACGCTGGTGTGATTGAAGAAGTACGATGGATTCCTGGGCAATTGTTCCCGGTTCGGGAGCCATATATCAGTGGATTCCCAGGATTGTATACCCGCAATGAGCGGGTGGTCTTGATCCTGCGGACCTCTCGCGGTCGACTGGCGGTGGTGATGGTCGGGGCGTTTAACGTGGGACGTGTGAGCTTGTCCTTTGATCCGGAGTTTATTACGCATCGATTTGCGCGTGAGATGCAGGTCAAACGTTATGTCTCCCCCCTCCCTATTCAAAAAGGGGAGTGGCTGGGGACGTTTCATTTGGGATCAACCGTGGTGATGATTGGGGAAAAGGGGGCATTTTTGCCCAAGGCGCAGGGTTGGGTGGCCCCGGTTCAGTATGGCAATGCACTTGAATGAGTCGGCTCAAACAGGCCATTTTTGAGCATGCAACCCAGGTCTTGGGGTTTGAAGATTGTCGGTTTACAAGCCCCTTTTTAACCCAGGAATTAGATGAATATCGGGACTGGGTGGCCCAAGATAAAATGGGAGATATGGGCTATTTGGTCCGGCATTTACCCTTCAAAGAAGACCCTAATTTACTGCTCCCTGGGGTGAAAACGGCCATCGTGGTGATTAAAAACTACAAAAATACCCCCGAGTCTTTTTTAACGGGGGATCGTAAAGTGTCTCGCTATGCCGTAGGGCGTGACTACCATGGCGTGATCATGGATGCGTTAATAGGCCTGGAGGCCTTTATTTTGTCCCAGGAGCCGCGTGCACAGTGTTATATGGGTATCGATAGCCGTCCGATTGCGGAGCGGTCCCTTGCCCTTAAATCGGGGATTGGGTTTCGGGGGAAAAACACGATGGTCATCAAGCCCAAGCTCGGCTCCTATTTTTTTATTGGGGTGTTGCTCACGACTGTGGCTTTCGACTCAGACCTACCGTTTAAGGGGACTTGTGGCACGTGTCGGCGCTGTATTGAGGCCTGTCCTACTGGGGCCTTGTCTGAGGAGGGACAAATGGATGCCCAGGCGTGTATTGCCTATCGCACGATCGAGCGCAAAACCCCGCCCACTCCAGAAGAGCGGACCCAGTTTCAGGGCTGGGTATTTGGGTGTGATATCTGTCAGGAAGTCTGTCCGTTTAATCACCCCAATACGCCGCTTTCCAATTGGGAGGCGTGGTTACCCTCTGCGGGTGTGGGGTTTCAACTGGATCCCGCGCTTATTCCGGACCAGATCCCGAAAGACACCGTGTTGTACAGGTCTCGGAAGCGGTTACTTTGCAACAGTCTTGAGTAGGATGTGCTCGAGGCTGTATTTTCCGGCACCGAAGACCAGTAAAACAAAGGCCATCACGATATAATCCCATTCTTGGAGCCCGACAAAGCCATTGAGGTCGTGCACGTCTGCCCACTGTGCCGTGGCGATGGCGACAGCCATGACGCCGATAATCCCCAATGCCGCGGGGCGGATCAACAATCCCACCAAAATGCCCAGTCCTGCTAAAAGTTCAGTGGCGCTGGCCATCAGCGCATTCACATACGGGAAGGGGAGTCCCAATTGGATAAAATACTGGGTGGTTTGGTCGAGGTGGTTTAATTTTCCCCATCCGGTTTGAATAAAAATAATCGCAATTGTGAGGCGCAGTACTAACAGGCCTAGCGAGTGAAACCGATTTAAAAACACGGATACCTGGTGATGTAGTCGAATAAGCATAATTAGTCTCCTTTTTTGAGTTCTTTTTTGAGTTTGCTGGGATGGCAGAGCCAGCGTTTTTGGACGGCTAGCCCCAACCAATTTTGGACATCATCTTCTTTGAGCTTGATGTGACGTTGTTCA
>JAHFCZ010000083.1:0-2023 GCA_023249285.1 bacterium
TTTTGAGGTGGGCGATGACGGGGGCTAAGGGCTTGGGGGGTGTCGGTGCCCAGTCGATGAGGCCGAGCCATTCGCCCTTGGGGGAGAGAGTTTTGAACTGGGTAAGGGTGTCCTCAAAGGTGCCTGTGATGAGGGTTTCGAAGGTTTTGGTCAGCTCTTTGGCGAGGGTGAGACGCGCGATGGGGCGGGCGTTGTGGAGGGTTTCTAAGGCGAAATCCAGCCGATTGGCTGCCTCAAAAAACACAAAAGGAGCCTCCGGGGCGGTTTCGGTTACGCTAACGAGCTCTGCGGCTTTTCGGGGTAAAAATCCCGCAAAATAAAACTGGTTGGTGAGGGTGCCACAGACGGATAAAAAAGCTGTGAGGGCACTGGGGCCGGGGATGGGGCTGATGGTGAACCCGGCTTCTCTGATTTTGGCCACGACTAGGGCCCCGGGATCGGCAATGTTGGGGGTGCCTGCGTCACTGACCAAGGCAATGTTTTGACCCGTGTTGAGCTTGTCGATGAGGGTGTGGACCCGTTGGGCTTCATTGAATTTCTGGAGACTTAAAAGGGGCTTTTTGAGGCCAAAATGGGCGAGGAGTTTTTGGGTGACTCGGGTGTCCTCAGCCGCAATGAGGTCCGCTTGTGCAAAGGTGTCTCGGAGACGTTGGGAACAATCGCCGAGGTTGCCGATCGGTGTTGCACAGATCCACAGTGTGCCGGGCATTATCGGGTGAGCTGAATCTCACCCTCGTAGGGGTTTTGGGATTCGATGACGTCCATGTTGACTTTGCCACGGTAGACGGCCCCCTTTTCGATGACGAGCCGCGCGCCGCTAATGTCGCCATAGACTTTGCCGGTACTGATAATTTCGAGGCCTTGAAGGGCCTCAATATTGCCGATGACTTCGCCAGCCACAATAATGCGCTTGGCAACAATGTTGGCCTTGATTTTGCTTTTTTCACCGATAAATAATTCGCCTTGGGCGTGGATATCGCCTTCGAGGGTGCCATCAATGCGTAGGGAGTTTTGGCTGTGTAGGGATCCCTTGAAATGGGTATTTTCACCCAAAAGGGTGTGGATTTGATGTGCAGAAAAGGGTCTTTTTTTAGCGGGCCACATAGGGATGGTAAGTTAGCATATTAAATCAACCCGCGTCTAATAATGCTTCCATCTAAAAAGGGATTGGGGGGGATGGGGATGTTCCACTTTCGGACTTCGTAGTGAACGTGTGAGCCGGTACTCAGCCCGGTGCTGCCGACCAAGGCGATGGGTTGCCCTTTATTGATGTGCATCCCGACATCCACCAAGACTTCGGAGGCGTGACCATATAAGGTGCTGTAGCCCAATGCATGTTGGATAATCACTGCATATCCGTAATTCCCACTCCATCCTGCGAAGGTTACAATGCCGTCCGCCGTGCTCTGGATCGGGGTGCCGCTCATGGCGGCAATGTCCACGCCTTGATGGAAGAGCCCTTCCCCATAGATGGGATGTAGCCGGACCCCGAACCCGGAGGCGATGGGCCCCCAGACCGGCCAAATGGTGGGGACCCCCGCAACCAGGACTTTCAGGGTGCGGAGTTTGTCGGCCAAGGCGAGATAATGGGTTTGGAGGGTCTGGACGTGAACCGTGAGGTCGTTCACCCCCGTTTTTGTTGAGGATGAGGGTGAGGATGAGGAAGAAGGTGAGGAGGAAGGAAGCGGCAAGTTGATCTCATTAAGGAGGCGATTGATTTCGATTTCTTGGCGGGAGAGGTTTTCGATTTGGAACTTGAGGGTTTCGAGCTGGATTTCTTGGGTTGTATTCAAGGGACTGGTGGGGTGGGTGGCAGTGGGGGCGTCGGGGGGGTGGGTCCAGAGCTGGCCTGCGCTAAAAATCAGGACGCCAATTAGGCATAGGGCCGCGAGGAGGTGACGCAAGGAGAGGTGCAGCCGCCAGGATTTTGGGCTGTCGGATGAAAGGATGACGATTGAAAAATGCTTACGCTTGGACATGGTGGTTTATGCTATCCTAACAATGGCTCTGTTGCAAAATGCCC
>JAHFCZ010000083.1:2123-7332 GCA_023249285.1 bacterium
AAGGAGAGGTGCAGCCGCCAGGATTTTGGGCTGTCGGATGAAAGGATGACGATTGAAAAATGCTTACGCTTGGACATGGTGGTTTATGCTATCCTAACAATGGCTCTGTTGCAAAATGCCCAAATCATCTCATTTTCGCTTTCCTTATTTGGAAGAACCAAACCACGTCAAGCGACAAATGCGCGCTTTGGACATTTTTCTAACATCGCATAGGCCTTGACACAATCCCGACTAGTCTATTAATTTAGTAGGGTATTTGTTTTCCGGCAGACTATTATTGTTGAATTTAGAAAGGTATAAAACCGATGCAAGAGTTGCAATCGTCAGTGTTTAAAGCGAAAGTTTTGGCCACAGTGTTAGGTCTTTCGTTAGTGGGTTCCTTTGCAAAAGCAGAGGTGACCCTCGGTGCTCCAGAATGGTCTGGGGATTTCCGTTTTCGTGGAGAATCAGTGACGGGTGGACGTGCTGCAGATATTCTTCGTGAGCGTATGCAAGCCCGCTTGGTGTCTAAATGGGCCATCAATGACACCACATCATTCCGTTTGGGGCTTGCTACTGGGTCCGGTGACGGTCGTAGCACCAATCAAACGTTGGGGTCTCAAGCGGGTGCATTTGCAGATTATACCCCGGTGTTTAATTTGGCGGAGTTGACCTACAAGGCCAACCCAGAATTGACCGTCAAAATGGGGAAAATGAATACCCCTCTTTTCACAGCGTCTGAGCTGGAGTGGGATAAAGACCTTAATTTTGATGGGATTGGGTTCCAATGGGGATCTGAAGCCAAGTCCGGTTGGGGCTTCGGCGTGAACGGTGGTATTTTTTCTTTGAATTCTTGGGAAAATGGGGGCAGCACCGGTGCTAAATTGTATTCTTTGCAGCCGGTGGTGACCTACTCAGCTGTGGACTACAACGCGAAATTGGGTCTGCGATATGACCGGTTTGAAAGTGTGGCAGGCCGTGCCGCAATGGGGTCTAGCGGAACCGTTACCTCTGGTCGTAGCAATGCGCTTTCTGGTGGCTTTTATGTGAATAACTACCAGCCTTGGGTGTTGGATGCGACTTCAACCATGAAGAACTTTTGGGGGTTGCCGGTTACGACTTGGTACACCACTGGGATCATCAATTCTGTTGCTGCGGATAACTTGAGAAATCAAGGGATTTTGCTCGGGGTTCGTGTGGGGTCTGCTAAAGTACAAACGATGGGTGATTGGCAGGTTGATTTGAACTACCGTAATCTCCAATCTGATGCGGTGCTCGATATTTTCCCTGAAAGTGACTTTGTTTCTGGGTGGACAGGGGTGAGTGGGACTAAATTATCATTCACTTACGGGATCGCTTCACGTACGTCCTTTACCCTCACCGGTATCTTTGCACACGTGTTAGATCAAGCGACCAGTGCAGCGGGTGCGAATGAAACCACTGTGCAAGCTGACTTGAAGTTCGATTTCTAAACAATGAGTTCAATTCGCGTCAAAACGTTCGTGTTATGGGTTCTGATGGGCAGCCTCTTTTGGGGTTGTCTTGAGGCAAAATCAGTTGAATTACTGAATGTCTCTTACGACCCGACGCGAGAGTTGTACAAAGAGGTCAATGCAGCGTTTGCCAAGTCCTGGAAGGCCAAAACAGGTGATGATGTGACGATTAAGCAATCGCACGGTGGCTCTGGAAAGCAGGCCCGTGCGGTCATAGATGGGTTGGAAGCGGATGTGGTGACCTTGGCCCTCGCCTATGATGTGGATGCGATTTCACAGCAAGCGAGATTGTTACCCAAAAATTGGATTTCAGCCTTGCCCCACAATAGTGCACCTTATACCTCCACCATTGTCTTTTTGGTCCGTAAAGGGAACCCTAAAAAGATTCGGGATTGGGCTGACTTGGTCAAGCCCGGGGTGGGAATTATCACCCCGAACCCGAAGACTTCGGGGGGTGCCCGGTGGAATTACTTCGCGGCTTGGGTTTATGCCTTAGAAAAATTTAAATCACCTGCTAAAGCCCAGGCCTTTTTGGGGGCGTTGTTTAAAAATGTCCCCGTGCTCGATTCCGGGGCGCGTGGCGCGACCACGACCTTTGTGGAGCGTGGGATGGGGGATGTGCTCCTCGCCTGGGAAAATGAGGCGTTGTTGGTCACACAGACGATTGGCAAAGGTCGTTTTGAGGTTGTATATCCTTCTGTGAGCATCTTGGCTGAGCCTTCTGTGGCCTTGGTTCAAAAAAATGCAGCGAAACATAGGACCGAAAAAGAAGCGAAGGCGTACCTGCAGTTCTTGTATTCGCCGGCAGGACAGGCGATTGCAGTGAAGCATTTTTTCCGTCCGGTGGATGCGGATGCGTTGAAAGCTGCTGCAAAATGGTTCCCAAAATTGAAGCTTGTGACGATTGATCAGTCCTTTGGGGGCTGGCAAACTGCCCAAAAAATGCACTTTGCAGATGGGGGCACCTTCGACAAGATTTATGGCGGGAAGTAAGCCTTTTTTTAGGCGAAAATTACTACCTGGATTTGGGTTATCTCTCGGAATCACCCTTTTCTATCTCAGCGCAGTTGTTTTGATCCCCTTGTCGATGCTGTTTGTGAAAAGCTTCGATCTTTCTGCAGCGGCGTATTGGCAGATTATTAGCTCGGACCGGGTGCTCGCGGCCTTTCGGGTGAGTTTTATGAGTGCGGGAATCAGTGCTGTGATTAATGCCGTCTTTGGATTTTTGATTGCCTGGGTTCAAATTCGATATCAATACCCGGGTCGTCGGATCGTGGATGCGATGATTGATTTGCCTTTTGCATTGCCAACATCGGTGGCTGGGATCTCGCTGACGGCGGCTTTTAGTGTGACGGGTATCTTAGGGTTCTGGCTGGATAAAATTGGCGTTAGGGTCGCGTACACGTCCTTAGGGATCATTGTGGCGATGACCTTTGTCGGGTTGCCCTTTGTGATCCGTACTTTGGAGCCGGTCATGCAGCAGTTGGGGAAAGACTACGAAGAGGCCGGGACGATATTGGGGGGAAATCGGTGGCAGGTGTTTACTCGGGTGATTTTCCCCTTGCTTTTACCTGCAACGATGACGGGAGCCGCGATGGCTTTTGCCCGGGCGTTGGGGGAGTATGGCTCGGTTATTTTTATCGCGGGCAATATGCCGTATAAGACTGAAATTGTGCCGTTGCTGATTATTTCGAAGCTGGAGCAATTTGACTATTCAGCGGCTACGGCGATTGCGGTGACCATGCTGGGGTTGTCGTTTCTGGTGTTGTTGATGATTAACGTGTTGCAGGGCTGGCAGCGCCGACGGGTGACCTCCTTATGAAATGGGGGCTGATGGGTATTGCGTTGGCTTTTTTGGCGGTCTTTTTGATGACCCCACTGGTGGTGTTGCTCTACAATGCCTTTCATGAGGGCTGGCGGGTGTACCAAATGGCTGTCCTGGATCCCGAGACCATTGCTGCTGTGAAATTGACTTTATTTGCGGTCATTTGTGCCGTGCCGTTGAATATGATCTTTGGGCTTGCGGCGGCCTGGGCCATTACCAAATTTGATTTTCCCTTTAAAAACTTTCTCATTACGTTAATTGACCTGCCTTTTACGGTGTCGCCCGTCATTGCCGGGATGATTTTTGTGTTGTTATTTGGGGCCAGGAGCTCCTTGGGGGCCTGGATGATTGCGCATGGGTGGAAAATTATTTATGATGTGCCTGGGATTGTGTTGGCCACGATTTTTGTGACTTTTCCTTTTGTTGCTCGGGAGCTGATCCCGCTGATGCATGCGCAAGGGACGGAACAAGAAGAAGCGGCGTTGACCCTCGGGGCCAATGGCTGGCAGATTTTTACACGGATTACGTTGCCTAATATTCGATGGGGGCTGTTGTATGGGGTGATCCTCTGTACGGCGCGCTGTTTGGGTGAGTTCGGCGCGGTGTCGGTGGTGTCTGGCCACATTCGAGGGATGACCAATACGGTGTCGTTGCAGGTGGAGATTTTGTACAACGAATACCAGTTTTCAGGGGCCTTTGCCGTGGCGTCCTTGCTAGTGTTTGGGGCCTGTTTGACCTTGCTTTTAAAATTATATGTTGAAAAGAAAATGCACTACGGTAAAGGGTCGATATGAGCATTAAAATCCGGTCTATTTGTAAAAGCTTTGAAACCTTTGATGTTCTCAAAGATGTGAATTTGGAAATTGAGAGTGGGGAATTGATGGCGCTTCTCGGGCCGTCGGGTTCAGGCAAGACGTCTTTGTTGCGGATGTTGGCCGGCTTGGATGTGGCGGATAGCGGGGATATTTATTTTGATGACCAAAATATGGTGGATGTCCCGGTGCGGGAGCGCCAAGTGGGCTTTGTATTCCAACATTATGCCTTGTTTCCCCACATGACGGTTTTTGAAAATATTGCCTTTGGCCTGCGCGTGAAGCCTCGGAAACTGCGGATGTCGTCCGAGAAAATTAACCAAAAAGTGATGGAGCTTTTGGGCTTGGTTCAGCTGGAAAATCTGGCCTCGCGGCACCCCTGGCAGTTGTCCGGTGGGCAACGTCAGCGGGTGGCTTTGGCTCGGGCCTTGGCGATTTCGCCGCGGGTCTTACTCCTGGATGAGCCGTTTGGGGCCTTGGATGCGAAGGTCCGTAAAGAATTGCGGCAATGGCTGCGCCAGCTGCATGAGGAGCTACGCATGACCACGGTGTTTGTGACCCACGATGTGGAAGAGGCGTTGGAGGTGGCAGACCGGGTAGCGGTGATGCAAAACGGGAAGCTGGAGCAAGTGGGCACGCCTTCGGATGTGTACCATCATCCCTCCAGTGCCTTTGTGTACCGGTTTATGGGCCAGGTGAATGTGTTTGCCTCGCGGCAAGGTTTGTATGTACGGCCCCACTTATTGGAGATCCATGCTGAGATGCCGGTCGGGGAAAGTTTCTCGGCTAAAATCGACCAGATTTATGATTTGGGGTCGGTGGTTCGTGTGGATTTATTGACCTTAGAAGGGGATTGTGTCCAGGCTGAGCTCACGTATGACCGATACAAGGCCTTGGGTTTAAAAAAGGCAGATTTGGTCTATATTACTATCAAAGAATCCAAGAGTTTTGTGGGAGATTACAGTATCTAAATGGCGCTGGGGCTGTTGTGGATTTTATTTTTAGTAGTGTGTAATGGCTTTTTTGTGGCGGCGGAGTTTGCGATTGTCAAAATCCGAGCGTCTCAAATTGAGATCAAAATCCGCGAGGGGCACCCCTTT
>JAHFCZ010000157.1 GCA_023249285.1 bacterium
AGTCACAGATGGAGGTTGCGCTCATGGGGGGTATCATACCATAAACGTCAGGGCTTGGCCCTTGATTTCGAGGAAGAAATCGCCTTCTCGGAAGACCGGATTCCCGTTCACATAGGTGGCGATGGGGAGGCCTTTGACTGGCCAACCGTCGAAGGCTGTCCATTTGACTTTGGTGATCTGATTTTCGTTTTTGAGGGTTTTTTGGGCGTTGAGATCGACCAAGACGAGGTCGGCATCATAGCCAGTTTTTAAGGCCCCTTTTCGGGGGATGTTGTAGAGCTTGGCGGGGGTTTCGCACATCCAGCGGACGACATCCTGGATGCTGCATTTGCCTTGATTCATCAGGGTCAGCAACAGTGGCAGCGCGGTTTCGACGCCCGGCATGCCGGACGGGGCTTTGCCAAAGGGGCGGGCTTTTTCTTCGAGGGTGTGGGGGGCATGGTCGGTGGCGATACAGTCGATGACCCCGGCCTTCAAAGCCTTCCAGAGGGCCTCTGCGTGCCGTTCTTCGCGAAGTGGGGGGTTGATCTGTGCCAATGTGCCCAATCGTTCGTACATGGCCCTGCCGGCCAAAAGAAGGTGTTGTGGTGAGACCTCTGTGGTGACGCAGGCGGGTTTGTGGGTGGCTAAAAATTCGGCTTCTTCTTGGGTGGTGAGGTGGCAAATATGGAGTCGTTTATTGTATTTTTCGGCCAAAGCCACGGCCAATTTTGTGGCTTTGAGGGCAGCTTCAGGGGTGCGGATGCGGGGGTGGTCCCAGACGTCGGTGCTGCCTTCCAATTTGGCCTTGTTGGCCAGGACCATGGCCTCGTCTTCGGCATGAACGGCGACCAGATGCGGGGTGCTTTTGAAGATTCGTTCGAGGTCCTCGGGTTGATCCACGAGGAGAGAGCCGGTTGAAGATCCCATAAAAATTTTAATGCCGGGGACTTGTTCCACTTTTTGAAGTTCTTCCAAATTATCTGGGGTGGCCCCAATAAAAAACCCGTAATTGACCAGGCTGGTGTCGGCAGCAATGGCTTTTTTCTGGGCGATGGTGTCGCGGGTGGTGGCTAACGGGGTGGTATTGGGCATGTCCAAAAAGCTGGTTACCCCCCCTGACGCTGCGGCTTTACTGCCCGACGCGAGGGTTTCTTTGTGGGGGGCCCCTGGGTCCCGGAAATGCACGTGGGGGTCAATCACCCCAGGCATGAGGGTGAGGCCTTTGTCGCGAATAATATGGGCGGCGTGTTCGGGGAGTGAGGGCCCAATATCGGCGATTTTGCCGTCTTTGACCAACAAATCCCCTTCCCGAATGCCTTCGGGGAGAATTAGAGTGACGCCTTTGAAGAGAGTGGGGTCCATAGCCTCCTAGTCTAGTGGAATATGGGCTCTGTTGCAAAATGCAGCAGCCCCTCCCCATTCCCGCAGGTAATTATATAAAAGTTACTATGAGTTATCGTTTTTTGATAAACCATGATAACATTTGTATATATGGAGCCAAGACATAATCCTTATTCACCTGGTGCCGGTACGATTCCCCCTGAGCTTGCAGGGCGAAATGAGATTATTGAGCGTGTTTCTATTGCTTTAGATCGTTGCCGTAACGGGTTGGCAGCGCGTGGGGTTCTGTTGGTGGGGCTTCGTGGGGTTGGCAAAACCGTGCTTTTAACGCGAATGGCACAAGATGCAGAGGCGAATGGCTTTACGGTTGTGGCGGTTGAAACGCCTGAACGGCGGTCGTTGCCGGCGTTACTTATCCCCTCTCTGCGTGCCGCGTTGTTGAAACTGAATCGGTTGGCTAGTTTGGAAGAATCAGGTAAAAAAGCACTTCGGGTTTTGGGAAGCTTTATTGGGGCTATGAAGATTAAATATCAGGATGTTGAATTTGGGTTGGATTTGGGACAAGAAATCGGGGTCGCTGATTCTGGAGACTTGGAATACGATTTGAAATCTTTGTTGATGGAGGTTGGACGTGCGGTCCAGCAACAGCACACGGCATTGACCCTTTTTATCGACGAAATCCAGTACATTGAGGAAGATCAATTTGCAGCTTTAATTATGGCTTTACATCAATGTGCACAGCATCAGCTTCCCGTGATTTTGATTGGGGCGGGGCTTCCCCAATTGGTGGCGCAAGCGGGAAAGGCAAAATCTTATGCGGAACGATTATTTGAATATCCAGAAATAGGCCCTTTGGATCGACTTTTTGCGAAGGAGGCCCTTGTGTCTCCTGCTGGGAAATTAGGTGTTGTTTATACAGACGACGCGTTGACTGAGATTTTTTCTCAAACACAGTGCTATCCCTATTTTCTACAGGAATGGGGCAAGCATTGTTGGGATAGTGCAGCGCGTTCTCCTGTGACTAAAAGCGATGTTGAATTTGCCACAACATTGGCTATT
>JAHFCZ010000158.1 GCA_023249285.1 bacterium
ACGATAAAGGTCCCTTGGTAGTCTTGTAAGAAGCGCTCTAAGAATAAGAGTGTATTAAGGTCCAAATAGTTGGTAGGTTCGTCTAAAATTAAGAAATTGGGGTCTTTGAGGAGCATGCCGGTGAGCTTCACCCGCATTTGATACCCGCCGGAGAGATCCGAAATAGGCACAAAAAGCTTGTCGTAATGCAGGCCAAATTGGGCCGCCACTTTTCCGCATTCCCAGTCCGGTTTTCCGCTGTAACGCTCTAAGAATTCCCCCACAATTTCTCCGTCTTTGAAGGGGTCTTTTTGCTCCAGGTAGCTCAGATGGAGGTCGTAGGCCTTTTGCACCGTGCCTTCGTCCGGCTCAATCTCACCGATAATGATCTTGCACATGGTGGATTTTCCGGCGCCATTTCGACCGATAACCGCGATTTTTTGGTTTTCAGAGAAAGTAACTGAGGCCTTGTCTAAGATCACGCGAGGACCATAATGAAGTGAAATATCTTGTAGTTTGAGTAGCATAATTAATAAGCCTAACTAATGGGCGCCCAGCCTCCTATCGTTTTGTCAAAGCTATATTGCGGCTTCGCGTTTGGATCTTGCCCTCCTACGGCATAGGCATGCAAAAGACTGACCATTCCAGCTTTGTCACCCTCAATACCCAAGATTTTTAGCCACTTGGAAAATTGAGGCGTCTCCACTGAGGCCTCAGTGGCCCCTTCTTGAATCACAATCTGGTGAAATTCCCCTTTGGGGACCTTCGTGCAGTCAGATTGCTTACGAACGGACTTTTCGTATCCTGCACGAAAGTCTGGCTCGGACAGACTCAAAGGGTCGGCTTTCATATGAAGCTCTACGAGCTCTCGCGCTGTGCCAATATGTACAGTGTGACTCACAGATTCACCCTCATGACGATGCAGCTTACCCGTATATTTGTCTGGAAACACAAAAAACACGATCTGCACCCCGGCTCCCGTATTTTCTTTCGCAATGTTATCGGTATAGCCGATATTCCAAAATTTATTTCCTTGGGTTCGGCCTGAATCATAGACCACCACCCGAGCACGTCCATTCATCCCCATATCTGTTTGTATGCTTTTTAAAAACGTTTCAGAGGGCTTCTGCAACAGTGCCGGATCAATGCGGCATAAATTGTGCGCAACACAGTCTGTCTCTTTAAATTGGCCATCGGCTGTCGCGAGATGTTGTATTGCTGTAAGCAATCCATTTTGAGGAGTACAGCTTATCACTTTGTAATGCATACACATGGGCAGACCCTCTCTTCTCACCAGATCTACGATCCCCTTTTAGACCCTAAATCCGCCGCCTATTCTTACATTTTATTTTTGCGGTGTATAGGTTAGACTGGCTCTTTCATGAAACGAATTCTTCGACGTCTCGCCCTCCTCCATTTGGGCCCCCGGCTGTTTTGCATCGGGGTCGGCATTCCTTTGGCTGCATTGGGCCTCCAGGGATTCTTGTTGCCCAATGGATTTATTGATGGGGGCATGATGGGGGTTTCCTTGCTAATCGCCCAGATTTTTAGGGTTCCGATTTGGGCATTGATCCTTTTAACCAATGCACCCTTCATTGCTTTGGGATTCCGTCAGATTTCCAAGACCTTTGGGGTTGTCACCTTGACCGCCATTGGGGGGCTCGCGATCATGCTCTCTCAATTTCAGCTCCCAGTGGTCACCCACGACACCTTATTGGCCGCTGTATTTGGGGGGGTCTTTTTAGGGGCTGGCGTCGGGCTTGTCATTCGGGGTGGCGGGGCCTTAGACGGCACCGAGATTTTGGCGCTCTATATCAACCGGAAGGCTGGGTTCACCATCGGGGATATCATTCTCGCCATTAATATCCTCATTTTTAGCATCGCCGCGCTGACACTCAATGTGGAGATCGCGCTATACTCGATGTTGACCTATTTTTCAGCCTCTAAAATGGTCGATTTTGTGATCCAGGGCATTGAAGAATATATTGGCGTCACGGTGATATCCCTTCACAAAAACCAGGAAATTAAGGCCATGATTATTTCCAAGCTAGGTCGGGGGGTCACCCTCTACAAGGGCGGCAGCGGGTACGGCAGCAAGGGGCACACCCAAGACTTTGATATTGTCTTTACGGTGATGACGCGCTTAGAAATTGGGAAGTTAAAAGCCGAGATCGAGTTGATCGACCGTCGCGCGTTTATTGTGGAGCATCCGATCCGCGAAATTCGGGGTGGGGTTGTTAAACGACGTGCGCACCTGATGCATTAAAAGAGGCTTAACACCTCATGCTTCGCCAGTTGCTCCTCGCCCCAGTGCTGCATGGCATTGAGTACGGGGATTAGACTGGTGCCCAGCTTTGTCAGGGTGTATTCGACGCGAGGCGGGATTTCCGCGTAGATT
>JAHFCZ010000009.1 GCA_023249285.1 bacterium
CCGCGGCGCAGACATCTCCCAGATTGCCAAAGGTCTCGCTGAAGTCGCTTTTTCTATTGGCCAAACCAACAACCCTGAAGCCTTCTCATCTGAGCTTGCCGAAGACATTATGGAAGCCCTAAAAAAGGTTAAAAAGCGGCAAGAAGAAAAACGTAAGCGCCAGCAACACTAGGGGCTATCAACAAAACAACCTTAAAGCAGTTTGGTTCTTCCAAATGGGCTCTGTTGCGAAATGCCCAAATGATCCCATTTTCGGCTTCCTCATTTGGAAGAACCAAACCGTGTCAGCCGAGAAACGGGCCCTTTGGACATTTCTCTAACATCGCTTTTTCCTAGGTTTTTGTCATTTCGCAACAGTCCCAAATGAGCTGAGTGAAAAATGGATGAATCGAGTATTTTGCAACAGAGCCAATTTAAGCGATCAGTGAGGACTCGTATCCGTCAGGGACCGGCAACCCCAACAACGTGCACAGGGTCGCAGCCACATTGGCCAAGCCTGCCTGTGGCAAATCCTGACGTAGCTGGTACTCACCCTGGTACTGGGCATCACAAATCGCAAAAGGCACGGGGGCCAACGTATGCGAAGTTTTGGGGGTTTTGACCCCATTTTTCATCGTGAACATTTCATCCGCGTTGCCATGATCCGCAAGCACCACGGTAATCCCCCCCAATTCATTCACCGTCTTCACCAGTTTAGCGACACACTCATCTGTAACCTCACAGGCCGTGACAGTAGCCGCCATCACACCGGTATGGCCAACCATATCCCCGTTCGGGAAATTCACACGCCCAAATCGAAACCGGCCAGAGCGTAACAACGCAATCGTCTGCTCCGTAATTTCATAGGCCTTCATCGCCGGGGCCTGATCAAAGGGAATCCGATCCGATTCAATTTCCACATAAGCCTCCAAGGCCGGGTCAATATAGCCTGATCGATTCCCATTCCAAAAATACGTCACATGCCCATATTTCTGGGTCTCCGAAATCGCAAAGGAATGGAGTCCTTTTTCACAAAAATACTCCCCAATCGGATGTGCTATTGCCGGGGGATCCACCAAGAATTTTGTGGGCAGCTTCAAGTCCCCGTCATATTGCATCATGCCCGCAAAATGAACCCTGGGAACCCGTACCCGATCAAAATGAGTGAACTGGGCTTGCTCAAAGGCCATCGTCAGCTCAATCGCCCGATCACCTCGGAAATTGGTTAAAATTACAGAATCGCCATCATGGATTTCACCAATTGGCCGACCATTTTTTTCAATCACAAACGCTGGTAAATACTGGTCGGTGGCCTTCGGATCTTCGGCATACATTGTTTCTACTGCCGCAGTCGCAGATGCAAATCCGGGCGCAGAACCCAAAACATGGGCCTTCCAGCCTCGTTCCACAATCGTCCAATCCGCATTGTAACGATCCATCGTGGTCACCATCCGCCCCCCTCCAGAGGCAATCGCAAAATCAAGGGTATGTTCCGCATTTAAATTCGCAAGTGTTTGCTCTAAGCGTGCAATGTAGCGCAATGCCGATTTCTCATCCACATCCCGCCCATCTAGGAGCACATGGACACGTGCTTTGCGCACACCCGCAGTGGCCGCTTCGTGTAGCATCGCAATCAAATGATCGATATGGGCATGCACATTGCCATCGGAAAGCAATCCGATAAAATGCAGCACCCGATCTGTACCCGTGACATGATCCATCAAATCAAGCCAAACCGGCCCACGAAATAAAGCCCCTGACGCAATCGCAGCTTTCACCAAAGAGGCGCCCTGATCAAACACACGACCGGCACCTAGGGCATTATGCCCCACTTCACTATTCCCCATGTCTTCATCTGAGGGCATCCCGACGGCCTTGCCGTGTGCACGCAAAGTTCGGTACAAGACAGACGCCTGAGCCGCATCTAAAAAGGGCGTTTTGGCCATATAAACAGCGTTATTGTCCTGAGCAGGACCAATGCCCACGCCGTCCATAATTAACAACAATAAAGGACCAGTTCGACCGGAAAATGCCATACGGCTATTGTACCGATTGCACCCTTTTTTGTATAGAACTTGCCTGATTTTCTTCAAGCTCACGCTTATCCAAGGCCCGCCACAAATGCGCAAACACGACCCATTGATAGGCCAGATACACCGGGAATCCCAAAGACACGATTCGGCCCTGATCCATATTCAAGACCAAGGTCAACACCACTAAAATGGGGAAAACCAAGAGCAACCGCATCGGAAACTTAATCGTGCGCCGCAACACCATGCTCCACACAGCATGGGCTGCCAACGCCACCAAGAACGGGAGATAGGCCAATAGTCCCTGCAGCCAAAAACTCCGCGCCTCAAACCCTGCCCCAATCGCAGACCGATGCGCCAAAATACCCGTGGCACTGAGCTTAATCGTGTTAAAATCCGCGCTCGCAGGATAAAACCACGCAAAGGCCAAATAGGCCAAGGTCGCAGCCCCAATCCCCACACTAAATCCAAACCAATTGAGCCCCCAATCTGGCGCATCCCGACGTTGACCCAACAAATCCAAGCCCACCAACACCCCGACCACCAGGACAACCGTTTCTTTTTGAAGCACGCCCACCAATAAGGTAAGCACAAACGCTCGCCAGTTCCCGGCCGCCGCTGCCCATAAGGCCAACGCAATAAAAAAGTACGCCCCTGCATCCACCAAAGGAACCAGGACATTGGCCGCCGTAAAAAAGGACAGCCACACCATCATGGAGGCCGTTAGCGCAAACCCAGAGGACCAAAAAAATCGCTTGCGAAAATAAAAATACAAGCAGGTTGCAGCCAGGCTCACCCACACTAAATTAAGCATAATAAAATTCAGAAAAATTCGATACTCTAGCCCCCCCAATCCCGCACTAATTTGAGTGTGATAGAAAGTGGGGAGTTGTGACAAAAAATGAACAATGCCTGGGGATAAAATACGATAAAAATACGGGGCCGGAACCGCCTGAGTCATCCAAAATTTAGCCATCAACAAATAGCGCGGCGTATCCCAAATAAAAACGGCAGGATTGTAGTGCTTCAAAATTACATAGGCCAACGGAAAGCCCATTAAGAGGTGAAACCCAAAAACTGCTAGAAATCGCTTCAAGAGTTGCATCCCCCTATATTACAATATCGAAGCCATGATGCAACGGATACGATGGTTACTAGTGCTACTTTGCTTAGGTGCGACCTCCATTCAGGCCGCTGACACCCCATTCCCCCAAGATCCCCACATCCAACAAATCACCTACATCAATGCCGGAAACTACAAAGCCTGGGTCAGCTATCCCGAAGGAATACCCGTTCGTGGCGTTATTATTTACAACTACGATGAATACTGGGATTGGGCGCAAAATGACCGTGCGATGGCCCGGGGTTACGATTTAAAAGCATTCATGCACACCTTCAATAAATGGGGCTATATTTGCATGATTCCCATCGAACGCTATCGCAAAATCAATGCCCTCAAAGGGGCCGTTGAATGGGCCAAAACCCAAAGTGACGGGGGGATTCATTTGGTGGGACTCTCAGAAGGGGCCTTTCTCTCACTTTTGATTCCCGATCCCAAGCTCCAAGTCGCATCGATCACCCTGCTCTCCCCCAGCCAAGTCCACACCCCCTTTGCACTTACCCGTCTACGAGTACCCCAACAACTCCGAGAACTCCACATCCCCGTCCTCTATATCGCCACCACCTGCGATCCGATGTGGAAGATGAACACCACTTACGAGCTCTTGGATCTTCTCAAGAAAGCCAACGTCACGGTAAAATATTCGGAATACGCCAAGACCCACATTTGGTTCTGGAATCCGGAAAATGACTTTATGCAAGAAATTTATGAATTCATCACCGGCGAAAGGATGCCCATCAAAACCCTACTATGAGGATTCGCACCCACACCAACCCCTTTAATTACTTCGCTCGCATGCAGCCCATCGATTTTGAGTCTCTCTTTACTAATTTTAAAGGGATTTTTGATCTCGAAGTGGGCTTCGGCCGTGGCCTGTTTATCCAAGATTACGCCACCCGTCATCCCGACCGCCCCATTGTGGGCGTTGAAGTCCGCAAAAATGTCGTCGAAGTGCTCCAAAAACGCATCGATGTCGCAGGCCTCAAGAACGTGCATCTCATCCATGGGAACGCCCAAATCGCCCTCGAAGACGTGGTTCCAGACGCAAGCGTTGCCAACTGCTTTGTTTTTCATCCGGATCCTTGGTTCAAAAAAAGTCATCGCAAAAGACGCGTCATAAACCAAAAATTCCTTAAAATACTGTCCCAGAAAATGACCCGAAACGGCCTTTTATACCTCTCCACTGACGTGGAAGGACTCTGGAATGACATGCAAGAAACCCTCACTGAATCCGGGCTATTTACACCCATCGACACCCCAGAATTTTGGGAAAACCACTACAAAACCAACTGGCAACGCTGGAGCGTGGAAGACCAACGCACCTCTTATTTTGGGACATTTGAATGTCAAAATTAAATTTGAGTAAATCACTTTATGTGAAGGGGCTCCAATGCCCCAAAGCATTATGGCTAGCCAAGTATCAGCCCGAGCTGCGCACCCCACCCGACTCCAACCGCCTCGCCCTCTTCCAAGAAGGCCACGAGGTCGGTCATTGGGCCCAAAAGCTTTTTCCAGGTGGCCGCCATATCGACCTGGAAGCCGACACCATTCCCCATCGCCTCAAGCTCACCCAAGATGCCATTGCCGCAGGTGAAGAAACCCTCTACGAGGCCACTTTTCAGTACAATAGCATCCTTGTGATGGTCGACATTTTGCATTGTGGACCTCGCGGCTGGGAGCTCATTGAGGTCAAGGGCAGCACCGGCGAAAAGCCAGTTTTCCATCACGATCTCGCCCTTCAGGCGTATGTGCTTCAAGGTGCTGGGCTCACCATCAAAAACTATTTTCTGGCCCATCTCAATCCCAATTATGTCCGCCAAGACAAGCTCGAGCTCCACAAGCTCTTCACCCTCGTCAATCTCACCACACGCGTTGCCGAGCTCCAACACGATATCCTCGCCAATATTGAAATTTTCAGAAGCGTGCTCAAAGAAGCCGACACCCCCAATATCAAGATTGGCCCCCAGTGCACCCAGCCCTATGACTGTGACTTTATACATTTTTGCTGGAAAGACGTACCGACCCCGTCCGTATTTAGCCTCTCCGGTCTCCAACTCGATGAGAAATTCAACCTATATCACCGTGGCATCACACACCTGCGAGATATCCCCGAAACGCTACTCCGAACCGATCGGCAACGCAAGCAACTCCAATCCGAAAAAAGCAATACCCAATTTCTGGATCGTGATGGCATTCAAGCCTTCCTCAAAACCCTGCATTACCCGCTCTATTTTCTGGATTTTGAGGCCTTCCAGCTCCCCATTCCCCTTTACAAAGACACCAAACCGTACCAGCAAGTCGCTTTTCAGTACTCCGTGCATCTCCAATCTGGACCGGGAGCCCCTATTGAACACCGTTGCTTTTTGGCCATGCCTGGCGAAGACCCCCGTCCACAACTCGCCGAAAATCTGGTCAAAGACATCCCCACCAATGCCTGCATTCTCACCTACAACGCCAATTACGAAAAAAGCGTACTCAAACAATTAGCCTATATTTTCCCCAAACATGCCGACCATCTCAACCAACTGCATCACCAAGTCCTCGATCTGATGCCCCCCTTCCAAGCCCAACACATTTACACCCGCGCCATGAACGGCAGCTTCTCGATCAAATCCATCCTCCCCGCCCTCGTGCCCGAGCTCAATTACCAACACCTCCATATCCAAGATGGACAGGGGGCCGCCCGAGCTTACGCCAAAATAAGCCAGCTTACCTCAGACACCGAACGCAACAGCCTCAAAGATCACCTCCTCGAGTACTGTAAAATGGACACCCTCGCGATGGTGAAGTTGGTGGAGTATCTCAACAGCATCGTTTAGTCTGCCCGAATCCTGGGCATAACCCCTTCAGTTATCCGAAAGACAACCAAAAGGGGCAAACTATGAGCAAGCAAAATCAACAAGAAGTCTTCGAAAGGCTCACCGCACTACCCCGCATGATCGCAGCCCTGCTCCACGATATTGGGAATTGCAACAGTGCGTTTTATCTTTGCATCCCCGAATCCGGCAAAATACCCAGTGAACGCAAGATTGAAACGCTTGAAAAGGCCTCCCAACAAATCCAGAAATGCATCACCAAATTTGGAAAATATCTGCCTCAATTCCTATTCAACGAAAAAACACCAGACAGCCTCAACACGGTACTCAAAGAACTTGCAGGAAACAGCAGCTGGCGTTGGCCCAGCATCCAGTGCCAGTTCGACGGCCCCGACCAGATCTCGATTAATTGGCTGCGATTACGGCAAATCGTTACCCCCCTCCTCCAGCTCCTGCACAGCCTCACCCCAACCGGTGCATCCCAGCCCCTCATCATCTCCTGGGCAATGAAAAACGAGACCGCACTGCTCATTCGCATCGAAGACCCGGCAACCCAGCTGGATCCAGATCAATTCAGGGCCCTCACCACCCCGTACAAAAACCCCGGCCTCCAAACGGACATCGACCTCGATATGATGATCGCCTCCGCCCTCAATACCGGCGACGGCTTCACCTTTTGGCCCAATTCCACCTCGGCACACACCTGCCTGGAAATTGAGGTTAAGCTGGGATAAATAATTAATCCCCCACAATTTCGTATATTGCAGAACGTATTCTTTCGGTATTCTTTCGGTATTCTTTCAATTTTCTTTCGATTATTTAGGGTGGGTGGGTGACTGCCCCCCAATTCTTGCCACGAAAGACCAATCCAAGTACACTAATGGGATGCAACAACCCTCACCCGATACCCAATCTTTAGAAGCCCAACGCGCCCTCGAATCCTTGCATTACATCCTCAAATACCAGGGCCCAGAAGCCGCATCGAAGACCTTAAGTGAGCTCGTCGTGGAGATGTCCTCAAAAGGCATAGACCCAGGACTCCCGCTCACCACCCCTTACATCAATACGATTCCTGCCGACCAAACCCCGGAATATCCCGGTAATATTGAACTCGAAAAGCGCATCGAAAATATCATCCGATGGAATGCCATGGCCATGGTCGTCAAGGCCAATACCGAGCATGATGGCCTGGGCGGACACATGTCCACCTTTGCCTCTTCCGCTGTGTTATACGAGGTCGGATTCAATCACTTTTTCCAAGGCAATCAAGGCGGTCGAATGGCTGATCAAATCTTCTTTCAAGGACACGGATCCCCCGGAAACTACGCACGCTCTTTTTTAGAAGGACGACTCACAAGGGAACATCTCCACCATTTCCGCCAAGAGCTCGCTGAGGGTGGCGGCCTTTCTTCGTATCCACACCCCTATTTGATGCCCCATTACTGGCAGTTCCCCACCGTATCGATGGGGCTCGGACCCGTGATGGCGATTTACCAAGCCCGTTTTAACCGCTATCTCCAAGCCCGTGGATTTTTGAATCATGATCCTAAAGTCTGGTGCTTTATTGGGGACGGTGAAACCGACGAACCAGAGACCTTGGGTGCGCTCTCATTTGCAGCCCGCGAAGGCCTGGATAATCTCATTTTTGTCATCAATTGCAACCTGCAACGACTCGATGGACCGGTCCGGGGAAACGGCAAAGTCATCCAAGATTTGGAAGGCGTGTTTCGCGGTGCCGGCTGGAACGTGATTAAGGTCATTTGGGGATCCGAATGGGACAACCTCTTGGAAGGCCCCCAACGTGAGCTCTTGATTCACCGCATGACCGAGGCCGTAGACGGCGAATATCAAAAATATGTCGTGGAGCCCGGCAGCTACATGCGCAAACATTTCTTTGGGAAATACCCCGAGCTTTCTGAAACCGTAAACCATCTCACCGATACCCAGCTCCACGGATTACGTCGCGGAGGCCATGACCCCAAGAAAGTCTATGCCGCCTATCACAAAGCCGTAAACCACAAAGGCCAACCCACCGTCGTCCTGGCCAAAACCGTAAAGGGCTACGGACTCGGCGAGGCTGGAGAAGGTAAAAATATCTCCCACCAACAAAAAAAGCTCAACGAAAAGGAACTCCGCGAATTCAAAATCCGGTTCCAAATCCCCATCGATGACGATGCCATTGCCCAGACCCCTTTTTATTGCCCACCTGCCAATAGCCCGGAAACCCACTATCTCCAAACCCGTCGGAAGACCTTGGGCGGCTATTTACCCGAACGAATCCCCCACTTTGACAAACTCACCATCCCCAACCTCGACTTTTTTGATGAGTTTCTCAAAGAGTCTGGGGAACATGAACTGTCCACCACGATGGGCTTTGTACGTATTCTCTCCAAACTCCTTCGGGAACCCAGTCTTGCCAAATATGTCGTACCGATTATCCCGGACGAAGGCAGAACCTTCGGAATGGAAGCCCTCTTCCGTCAAATCGGGATTTATTCCCCCAAAGGCCAACTCTACGAACCCGTAGACCGCGAATCCCTACTCTATTACAACGAAACCAAAGACGGCCAATTGCTTGAAGAAGGCATCAACGAAACCGGGGCCATGTGCTCATTCGTCACGGCGGGCACCGCCTACGCCACCCACAACACCCCCATGATCCCATTTTACATTTACTACTCGATGTTCGGATTCCAACGTATTGGCGACTTGATGTGGCTCGCGGGGGACATCCAAGCCAAAGGGTTCTTGCTGGGCGGCACTGCTGGACGCACCACCCTCAACGGCGAAGGCCTCCAACACCAGGACGGTCACAGCCATCTGTTGGCCAGCACCATTCCCAATCTCATTACCTACGACATTGCCTTCCGGTATGAAACTGCCGTCATCATCCAGGATGGTCTAAAACGCATGTACCAAGACCAAGAAAACGTTTTCTATTATCTGACCCTGGGCAACGAAAACTATTCCATGCCCGCACTGCCAAACCTCCCCGGCCATGATACCCAAGAAGGCATCTTAAAAGGGCTCTATAAATTTAATATCGGGGCCACAGGGAAAACACACAAAGCCCACCTATTCGGCAGCGGCAGTATCGTGAGAGAAGTGCTGCGTGCCCAGACCCTTTTAGCCGAACAATTCGATGTCAGTGCCGATGTATGGGTCGCCACTAGCTACAAACAGCTTCGATCTGATGCCCTCAAGGCCCGTCGCTGGAACATGCTCCACCCTACTGAAGCCCCTCAGGTCTGCTACCTCGAAACCATTCTCAAAGACACCGCCCAAAACAACCAAACCGTCTACCTTGCCGCCTCTGATAATATGAAAGTGGTCTCTGACCAAATTGCCCCTTGGGTCCCAGGCCCCTTCATGAGCCTCGGCACGGACGGATTCGGGCGTAGTGAAACCCGTGAAGCCCTGCGTCGCTTCTTTGAAGTCGATGCCGAATCCATCGTCGTGGCCACCCTCTATCAACTCAGTTTAGCCGGTGCCATTCCCGCCACCACCGTTCAGCAGGCCATCGAAAAATTAGCCCTAGACCCCAATAAAGCTTTCGGATTTTGTGTCTAAAAAGGAGTTTAAATGAGTAACATCACGCTACCCAACCTAGGTGACGGCATTACATCAGCCACTGTATTAACGATCTTGGTCAAACCCGGGGATACCATCCAAAAAGATCAACTCCTGTTAGAACTCGAAACCGATAAAGCCACTGCCCCGATTCCCTCGCCTTCAGCCGGGACTGTTGAGAAAGTGTTGATTAAAGAAGGCGATACGGTCTCTACAGGCACCCCCATTATTCAATTGAGTGCGGGCGAAACGACGGCAGCACCTGCTCCAGACTCATCAGCACCCGCACCAACACCTTCTGTCATCCCCGCAATTCCTACTGTCATCCCCGCGCAGGCGGGGATCCAGACACGAGTCGTGATATCCGCCACCGAGCCCCCTGCCCCCCCGTCTGTTCGCAAAATTGCACGTGAATTGGGGATCGACCTACGCCTCGTCCCCAGCAGCTTGCCTGGCGGACGCGTGACCATGACCGAGCTCAACGGCTTTGTGCAAAACCTCCTCACCCTTATAAATCAACCCACATCTGCCCCGCTCACCACACCCCCTGCACCACAAGCCCCGGCCCCATCCGCACTCCCTGACTTCTCAAAATGGGGCAGGATCGAAACCAAGCCTCTTAGCTCGCTACGCAAAAAAATCGGTCAGAAAATGGTGGAAGCCTGGACCCAGATCCCCCACGTGACCCAGTTCGACAAAGTAGATATTACGGACCTCATGGCCGCACGCAAAAAACACAACCCTGCCTACAAAGAAAAAGGGGCAAACCTCACCCTCACTATTTTTGCCCTCAAAGCCATTGTAAATACCCTCAAGGCTTTCCCGCAATTCAATAGCAGCTTCGACTCCGCCAAAGGCGAGCTGATTCTTAAGCATTACTACAACATTGGCATCGCAGTGGACACAGAAAACGGCCTCATCGTCCCCGTGGTCAAAAACGTGGACCAAAAATCCATTCTCGAGCTGAGCCTTGAGGTCAACACCCTGGCCGAAAAAGCGCGGTTGCGTCAAATCGCCGTCGAGGACCTCCAAGGGGGGACCTTTACTATTTCCAATTTAGGGGGCTTAGGCGTCGCTGAATTTACCCCCATTATCAACACCCCTGAGGTCGCCATTTTGGCACTTTGTGCAGGAAAACCCACCCCCGTCGTTCACAATGACACGATTCAAAGCCGACTCATCATGCCCATCGGGCTTTCCTATGACCACCGTGTGATCGACGGCGCAGACGGCGCACGATTTACCCGTCATTTTGTCCATGAACTCGCGCAATTTAACCAAGACCTACTTGCCCTTTAGGAGACTTTCATGAGCAACCCCACGCATTACGAGATTATTGTGATTGGTGCCGGCCCCGGTGGCTACGCCGCTGCATTTTGTGCAGCAGATCACAACAAATCCACCCTGTTGATTGACATGGATCCCCGCCTCGGTGGCGTCTGCCTGAATCGCGGGTGCATCCCCTCCAAAGCCCTGCTCCATGCCGCCCACGTCAAATCAGCGGCCAAGGCCGCATCGACCTTCGGGCTCGACTTTGAGGAACCCAAACTCGACCTCGACAAACTCCGTGCCTGGAAAAATGGCATCATCCAAAAGCTCTCCGATGGGGTTCAGCTTCTCGCTTCCAAGCGAAAAGTCACCGTCATTAAGGGAAAAGGCTACTTCGAAAACTCAAGCAAATTACGGGTTGAGACCGAACAAGGCCAACTCTTCTTCACCTTTGATCACGCCATCATTGCCACGGGTTCTCGCCCCGCAATCCCAGCCGCTTTCGACTTGGGCAGCAAACGGATTATGACCTCCACCGAGGCCCTAGAAATTGAAGATCTCCCCGAAAACCTCCTCGTCATTGGGGCGGGCTATATCGGGATGGAGCTCGGCACAGTCTATGCAGGATTAGGCAGTAAAGTCACCATGGTAGAGGCCAACAGCAGCATTCTCGCCGGGGCCGACCCCGATCTGGCCAGACCCGTGCTTCGGTTTGCACAAAGTCATTTTGAAACCCTCCTCCTGAACACCAAGATCACCAAGATGGCCAGCAGTGGCAGACAAATCAAAGTCTCTTACGAAAATGAAACGGGCCCTGCCGAAGCCTATTTTGACAAAGTGCTAGTGTCCATCGGCCGCACCCCCAACAGCAAGGATATGGGCCTGGAAAACACCAAGGTCACCCTCGATGCCAAAGGCTTTATTGAGGTGAACAAACACCAACAAACCCAAGATCCAACTATCGCAGCCATCGGGGACATTGCTGGCGGATTGCTCTTGGCCCACAAGGCCAGCAAAGAAGCCAAAATTGCCGTCGAAGTCATCTGTGGCGAGCTCAGTGAATTCAAACATGAAATCCCAGCCGTGGTCTTCACCCATCCTGAAATCGCCTGGTGTGGCCTTACAGAAATGGAAGCCAAAGCCCAAAACAAACCGGTCAAAGTCGTCAAATTCCCTTGGGCAGCCTCGGGTCGTGCGATGACCCTCCAACAAACCGACGGCGTCACCAAGCTCATTATCGATCCCGACTCCGAACGGATTCTTGGGGTTGGCATTGTGGGAGAAGGTGCAGGTGAATTGATCGGTGAAGGAATGGTCGCCCTTGAAATGGGAGCCACGGCCCAAGATCTCACCGAGATTATTCATGCACACCCCACCTTGGCCGAAACCATCATGGAATCCGCCGAAGTTTTTTTTGGGCACTCCACCCACGTTCATACCCCCAAACCCAAATAAAGGATTTTTGATGCCAACACTAAACCCAAGCTGGAACAGCTCACCGGTCTCACAGAAACAAAGAAACGAACCCAGTTTTCCATCCGTTAAGAAATTTGCAACAACACATGAAGCCAGAGACCGACAAATCAGCCGCGTGTATCAAGCACCTGCCTATCCTTACCGGGACTATAAACCAGTACACCCACACCGCCGTTCACATACAGCTGAATCCTCACTCCACCGCACAAACTCCGAGACTACACTCCGAGGAGAAGCGCTCATAAGTCGTATTTATTCCGCCCCCTTTAAACGCACCGTAGCATTTGCATCCAAAGAGGATATCCGTGTTATTACCCCATCCACCCCTTCTACAAGCTCAGAGAACGGAGACTAACGCCATGGCAGAATTAAAAGCAACACTCAGTCGTCTCAATCTTATCAACCTCGGCATCGGTGCCATTATTGGTGCCGGGATCTTTGTCATTACCGGGTCCACAGCCGCCCAATATGCAGGGCCTGGCATCCTTTTGTCCTTTCTCATTGCAGGATTCGCCTGTGTCTTGGCCGGGCTTTGTTACGCTGAGTTTGCTGCGATGATCCCCGTCGCCGGCAGTGCCTACACCTACTCTCGGGCCACAATGGGCAATTTATTTGCCTGGATTATTGGCTGGGATTTAATTTTGGAATATCTCTTTGCGGCCGCCACCGTGGCCGTGGGCTGGTCCGGGTACCTGGTCAGTTTTCTGGCGGATCTCGGCATTCAAGTACCCGCCAAGCTCGCCACCTCCCCCTTTATTTTTGACCATGCTGGTTGGCATGCCAGTGGGGCGTGGATCAACCTCCCCGCGATGGCCATTATCGCACTAGCCAGTCTCCTACTCGTCTTGGGAATTCGTGAATCGGCCCGTGTAAACAATGTTATCGTCGCCCTCAAGCTCGGGGTAATCCTCCTTTTCATTGCCCTCGGGGCGTCCTACATCAATCCCCAAAACTGGGTCCCCTTTATCCCACCCAACACCGGTGAATTCGGTCATTTCGGGTGGTCTGGGATCTTAAGAGGCGCAGGCATTATATTTTTTGCATATATCGGATTTGATGCCGTATCAACCGCCGCACAAGAGGCCAAAGACCCCCAAAAAGACATGCCCGCTGGCATCCTCGGCTCTTTGGCGGTTTCCACCGTTTTGTATTTGCTCGTGGCCTTAGTCCTCACCGGGATGGTCCACTACACCCACCTCAATGTCCCCGATCCGATTGCCTTGGCCGTGAATACCGCAGGCCCTGGCCTCTCTTGGCTCAGACCCTTTATCAAAATGGGGGCCATTGCGGGCCTTAGCTCCGTCATTTTGGTCATGCTCATGGGACAATCTCGTATCTTTTACACCATGGCCAAAGACGGGTTTTTACCCCAAATCTTCAGCAGAATCCACCCACGATTTCAAACCCCACACATCCCCACCATCCTCACAGGCCTCGCCTGCGCGGTCATCGCTGGCATTTTCCCCATCGGGATCTTGGGGGAGCTGGTCTCCATCGGCACCCTTTTGGCCTTCTTAATGGTCTGCCTCGGGGTCTGGATTTTACGCCGAACCAAGCCCGACTTACACCGTCCATTTCGCACTCCATGGGTCCCATTGGTACCGATTTTAGGCGCGTTAGCAGCCTTTGTGCAAATGCTCGCACTCCCTGGGGACACCTGGCTCAGGCTTATCGTTTGGATGGCCCTAGGCCTTCTTATTTACGTGAGCTATGGAAGACGTTTTGCCAAAGACCCCACATTATTGCCCCTGGAAATCGAATAGCAAAACGCTCATATCGTCGGGTTTCCCCTTAAAATTTCGGACAGTAGGCGGAGCAACGCCCTCTTCACTAAAATGAGCAGTTACGCCCTCTGAATAAGGGGTATCCCCGTCGCCAAGTGAGGCAGCCCTGGCCTTCTTCACAATATCGGAAGCCCGGGGTTTCGAGGCTCCACAGGCTACCTCTCCAATTTGTTCACGAAAGACATTGTCAAAAATGCCGTCTGACCCTGCAACAAACACTTGTCCAGGCAAAAGCACGGTCTCAGAGGTGAAACGCTCGAGAACGGCCGCCCTTACGATACCCCGAGGATCTGCTTCAATAAAGGTTGCAAGAGCTAGCCCTAACTCCCCCGCATCTAAAGGCGCTAACTGTGGTGTAGTACAAATAAAGAGGTATTCCAGAAACTTATTTACATCATAAGCATCAAGATTGGGCGGATAGCTGATGCATAATGGCGGTAAGGGAAACCCCTCTTCCCCTAAATAGGGTTGTATTTTACTTTCAAAAACACACTTGCCTTGGTCAAACCCTTGCAAGACACTATCTCCAATATTGAGGTTAAACAATTTATTCCCGCAAATTGCGCTCAGATTAAGTGTACTGGCCGTAAGATCACCCTCTTCAGGAGTGGGTACTCCAAGATAGCGGGTGCATGCGTCTATCCATCCGGTGTAGCTTCTCATAAATAAATCTAATAAGTCCGAGCGGCTCCGGATAGGCGTTTCGCGTTGACACAAAGTCTCGTAGAGGGCTGTCACAAAAATTTCTACGCCAAGTGGAGTCGTGAGTTTTTTAAGTCCGCCAAGCCCATCACACACCACCATGAGGGTGATTTTTTCTCCACTACACAGGGTGTGTTCCATAAATAATGAGCGATCTTCACCTCGCATAACCGTCATTGAAACGTCATAGGGCTTCTCTGTTGGACAGCAGGCGCTAGAATCCGATGCGCTATTATGCCGACTGGATGCCAGGGCTTGTTGATATCGGCTTTCTTCAGAGGACTGCCATTCCTGACCCTCCAATGCGTGGTGCCTTTTAAGTGATAGCGGAAAATCATGTGCCGGATAAATTGTAGGAGAATACTTGACTGAGCCCGGAGGTCGCGAAAAAAAAGCAATTGTTTTTTTAATAAAATTTCTTTCGGATGAAGTGAATGGGATAAGCAACCCTTTCACTTAAAATTAACCGAATGTTGTGTAACAATCAAACCTAAAAAATGAGATTGAAAACAAAAATGCCCCCTAAACTCCGCCTCGATAAACTCCTCGTCGATAAGGGCCTGGCCCCCACCCGCGAAAAGGCCCAGTTTCTGGTCATGTCCGGCAATGTCTTGGTCAACGATCAGAAGATCGACAAATGCGGCACCCCCGTTTCAGAAACCGCACAGATTCGACTCCTCACCGAGCTGCCCAGGTTTGTCAGTCGGGGTGCCACCAAACTCCAAGCCCCCCTCGAGGCCTTTAAAATCCCGCTAGAGGGCCGTTTAGCCTTTGACATAGGTATTTCTACCGGGGGATTCACAGACTTGCTCCTACAAAGCGGTGTGCGCTCTGTCATTGGCGTGGACGTGGGCTACGGACAAATCGACTACAAACTCCGCCAAGACCCCAGATTGCTCTTGATCGAACGTACCAATGCCCGGACCTTAGATGCAGGCATACTCACCACCCATCGCCTCAAGCACGTGCATCCAGAAGCCTTTACCGAAGCGCCAGATCTGGTGGTCATGGACTTGTCCTTTATTAGTGTGACCAAGGTCCTCCCTGCCATTCAACGCCTTTGTGCCCCCCAAACCGATTATGTCATCCTCATCAAACCCCAATTCGAATCTCAAAAATCCGAAATCGGCAAAGGCGGCATCATCAAAGACGTCGACACCCAGCACCGTATCGTGGATCGGGTCATCACCACCTTAACGGAACATTTTCTACCCTTAGCCCTGTGCCCCTCGCCCATTACTGGCACGAAGGGCAATCAAGAATTTATACTTTGGCTCCAAAACCCGGGCTAAACATCACCCCCACGACAAACCCAAAAAAATGACGAGATTCAAGATTTGGTGTAAATTCAGAAGTATGAAGAAGCAAGAGAAAACTGTTGCAAAATTACAAAAACATGGAAAAAGCGATGTTAGAGAACGAGACAAGTCGCCAATTTCTCGTCTGACGCGGTTTGGTTCTTCCAAATGAGGAGGGCGAAAATTGGATGAATTGGCTTGTTCACAACAGAGGCAAAAACAACGCGTAGTGGTCGGCATGAGCGGCGGTGTCGATTCGTCGGTAACCGCAGCCCTACTTAAGCGTCGGGGCTACGATGTCATTGGCATTACCTTTCAAATGCTCCCCCACGAAAAAGAAGAGTCTGCCTGCTGCAATATCCATACCATCACCGACGCCAAACGCGTCTGCAGCAAGCTCAATCTCCCCCACTACACGATCAACATTCGCGACACCTTTCGGCAACACGTCATCGACCCGTTTATCAATCGTTACCTCCAAGGCCAAACTCCCAACCCCTGCGTGGAATGTAATCGTCACATTAAATTCGATTTACTACTCCAAAAAGCCAACGAACTCGGTGCCGAATTCGTCGCCACCGGCCACTATTGCAAACGAACTTACAGCCACCGCCAAGACCAATACTTCCTCAAAAAAGCCAAAGACCTCCACAAAGACCAGACCTATTTCCTCTACATGATTCCACAGGCCCAATTGGCACGCACCCTCTTCCCCCTTGGGAATCTCCTCAAGCCTGAAATCCGCGCATTAGCCCATCAATTTGGCCTCATTAATGCCAACCGCCCAGAAAGCCAAGACATCTGTTTCATCACCAAAGACTCCTACAAAGACTTTGTGGCCCAAGAGGTCCAGACCCAAGATAAAGCGACCCTCCCACCACCTGGCAAAATCATCACCACCTCAGGCGAAATTCTGGGCCGCCATCAGGGCATTCACACCCTCACCATCGGTCAACGAAAAGGGCTAGGCATTGCAGCACCTGCCCCCCTATACGTGCTCAAGATCAATCCCATCACCCAAGACGTCACCGTCGGCTACGAGGACGAACTCGCCACCTCATTCATCACCCTCACCCAAGTCACCCTTGTCAATCCTGACATCCCCATTTTAGGCAAGCGCTTTAAGATGAAGTCTCGCTATGCCATGACCCCATTTTTCGTCACCGTCCATGAACACACCCCAGACCAAGTCGTGCTCAAGCTCCGCACCCCCCAAAGCTTCGTCGCCCCAGGCCAATCCGGCGTCTTGTACGACAGCGATCGGGTTGTGGGTGGTGGGATTATTACGCTATAATTTCTCGGCTGACACGCTTTAAACCCCACCCCTAGCCCCTCCCCATTTCTTCAAAATAGAGAGGGGAACCCCGAAAAAAAGCTAAATTTCAAGCTCCCCTCTCTGTTCCCAACGGGAATGGACTTATTCTGACCGACCGATGCCGAGTGCTCGGGAGCCGTAGGCGAGCGGCAAGTATGATGTCGGAAGCCGAAAATGGGATCATTTGGAGTTTTCGCAACAGAGCCCCTATACTGAGGCCATGCCCAAGCTACTCGAAACCATATTTATCCAGCTATTCAATGCGGTCTATCCCCTGCTCCACACCCATTTGGCCAGCTATACCCTCCTCTTGGCCCTGGGTCTCGGCCTATGTTGGCTGATTTGGAAAGCCATTCGCAGACTCAATCGCAGCCGGTATTTAGGGGCCGCATTTCTGAAATATTTACTGGGCGCGACCCTCGTTTTTCTCATCGCCTTTTTACTCTGGTTTGTCCTCTTTTATTTCCACACCTTTCTCAGCCAACCCCTCGCCTAACCCCTTGACAAGCCCCCTTCAACAATGCTCAAATACGAAAACTATGGACACAAATGCGACCATCATTTTGCGTCTCCTTCTCCTACTCCCCTAGCGGGAGCACCTATCTTTTTTTCCAAAAAACACGTATTTTTATTTCACCCCCAAAGATAGCTTTTCTAGGAGACCGTGATGTCCAACCACATTAAAATTTTTGATACCACATTACGAGACGGCGAACAGTCCCCAGGCTGTTCGATGAACCAACAAGAAAAAGTCGAGATCGCCATTCAATTGGAGAAATTGGGCGTCGATATTATCGAGGCTGGATTTGCCATTAGCTCCAAAGGCGATTTTGATGCCATTGAAGCCATTGCCAAAAAAGTCCGCACGCCTGTGATCTGTAGCTTAAGTCGCGCCATAAAGGCCGACATCGAGGCCTCAGCCGCGGCCTTGTATCACGCCAAGCACAAGCGCATCCATACGTTTATTGCGACCTCCGACATCCACATGACCCACAAGTTGAAGATGAGCCCGGAGCAAGTCATCGCACATGCCATTGAGGCCGTAAAATTGGCCAAATCCTTCATGGAAGATGTCGAATTCTCCGCCGAAGATGCGGGGCGTTCGGACCCCAAATTCTTGATTAAGATTATTGAAGCCGTCATCAAGGCCGGGGCCACCACCATCAATATCCCCGATACGGTGGGTTACCAAACCCCCACTGAATTCGGAGCCTTAATCCACCACTTAAAATCCGAGGTCAAAGGCATCAACAAGGTCGATATTTCCGTGCATTGCCACAACGACTTGGGCTTGGCCACTGCCAATGCCTTAGCCGGGGTCTTAAATGGGGCCACGCAAATTGAATGCACCATCAATGGCATCGGGGAGCGGGCCGGGAATACCGCCTTGGAAGAAGTCGTCATGGCCATCAAAACCCGACGTGATATCTTCAAGTGTGATACCCAGATCCACACCAAGGAAATCATGCGTGCATCGCGGTTGGTCTCCCAGGTGACAGGCTCGATGGTCCAGCCTAACAAGGCCATTGTCGGCGCCAATGCCTTTGCCCACGAAGCCGGTATTCACCAAGATGGGGTCTTAAAAGCCCGACGCACCTACGAAATCATGGATGCCCAAAGCATTGGCTTAAACACGGTCGAATTGGTCTTGGGCAAGCACTCTGGACGTGCAGCCTTTGGGGCCAAATTAAAAGAATTGGGCTTCACGGTATCCAAAGAAGAATTAAACAAAGCCTTCGAACGGTTTAAGACCTTGGCCGACCAGAAAAAAGAAATCCGTGACAACGATATTATCTCGATTGTGTCCGATGAAGTCTTCCAAGCCCCTGAAATTTTCACCTTACACTACGCCCAAGTCACCGCAGGGAACACCACCCGCCCGACCGCCTGTGTACAGTTGATCAAAAACAGCAAAACCTTGGAAGCCACCGCCACCGGTGCCGGCCCCGTCGATGCGTTGTACAAAGCCATCGAAAGCTTGGTCAAAAAGAAAATCAACTTGGTCGACTATGTCATCCATTCCGTCACGGATGGTACAGATGCCTTAGGCGAAGTCACCGTCCGCATCCAAGAAGGAGATCATATTTACACCGGCCGCGGGTCCCACTTAGATGTCTTGGTGGCCTCAGCCAAAGCCTACATCACCGCCATCAACAAACAATTGGATGGCACAAAATCCGGCCCTAAAATCAATGCAAAGGTGTAAAAATCACAAAGCAAGCTCTAGAGAAAGGGCGCATTTCTCGGGCGACGCGGTTTAAACCCCACCCCTGGCCCCTCCCCATTTTTTCAAAATAGAGAGGGGAACCCCAATAAAAGAGGATAAGCTCCCCGCCTGACTTCTATCATTTGCGTCCACCATTAAATAAACTATTTTGTCATTCCCACGAAGGTGGGAATCCAGACCGTCAAATTAGGCAAGACCTGGATCCCCGTCTTCACGTGACAGATGCTCCCCTCTCTATTCCCATCGGGAATGGGGAGGGGTTGGGGGAGGGGTTGGGGGTGGGGTTCAAGGGTGGGGTGTTTGGTTCTTCCAAATGAGCTGAGTGAAAAATGGATAAATTGAGTATTTTGCAACTGAGCCTCTAGCTTGACAAGGGGAAAGGATACATCGCACAATCAAGGACGCCTCAATATTCTTCGCTAAAGGAGCACCCCATGGGAGAACGCACACCTTCAAGTAACCAACTATCAAAAACCCCCACCTTTGCCATACGAATGCAGCCCCCCCGTCCCAACACATTTGGCACCCAAAAAAATATATCTCCTCCTCCTCATAAGGACGCGCCACCCAGAGTAGCACCGCCACGCACAGCCCCCCACCCCCACAAAAACAGCAGCCACCACACCCTCCACATTCCCACAAAAACAACACCTGCAGCGCCCGGAGAGATTGGCCGCACCAAATTAGCCGCCGTAAGCGTCGTTGAATCCCCTCCCCCAATGAAACCAGTTCATGGGCTCTCCCTCAGAGAACAAAATCGCCTGAAACCTACCCTGCCTGACCCAACACACACCCGAAGAGGCTCAAACGATAAACACCACCCCGACAGACCTGAGCGCGAAAGCCGTACCCATACCCGAATACGCGTGGCAACAGGGATAGCATGAGCCCTAAACCCTATTCCATCGCGACACTAGGTGGAGACGGCACTGGCCCCGAAGTAGTGGCCCAAGCCGTTAAAGTCCTGCATGCCGTGGCCGCCAAATTCAACCTCAAGTTCACCCTCACCCCGCTGGATTACAATGGTGATCGCTATCTCAAAACGGGGGTCACCCTCACCGATGAAGAGCTCGAAGGCCTGAAAAAATTTGATTCCATTTTACTGGGTGCCATCGGCCATACGGATATCAAGCCCGGAATCGTGGAAAAAGGCATTTTACTCAAGATTCGATTTGGCCTGGATCAGTACGTCAACTTGCGCCCGGTCAAGCTCTATCCCAACGTCGACACCCCACTTAAACACAAAACCGCAAAAGACATCGACTATGTCGTCATCCGCGAAAATTCAGGCGGGCTCTATACCGGCAGTGGCGGCGTGAGCATGAAGGGCACCACCCATGAGGTCGCAGTCCAAAACATGATTTACACCTGGCACCAAGTCGAACGTTGTGTGCGATTTGCCTTTGAGTACACCCGCCAGCGCAAAGCCGCCGGCTACCCCGGCAAGCTCACGCTCTGTGGCAAAAGCAATGTCTTGAATTATGTCTTCGACCTATGGGAACGCGCCATGAAAGAAGTCGGCAAAGACTTCCCTGACATTCAAACCGACTATGTCCACGTCGATGCCATGTGCATCTACATGATCGATTGCCCCGAAAAATTTGATGTCATCGTCACCGAAAACCTCTTCGGAGACATTATCACCGATTTGGCTGCTATCACCCAGGGGGGCCTTGGCGTGTCACCAGGCGGCAACATCAATCCCCAGGGTGTAAGTATGTTCGAACCCATCGGCGGAACAGCTCCGGCCTTTACAGGCCTCAATCAGATCAATCCCTTGGCCGCCATCGGCTCTGCAAGTCTCATGTTGGCCCATTTGGGTGAAAAGACGGCAGCTGCGGCAGTAGACCAGGCCATTGCCAACACCATCCTCACCATGAAGAGCATGGCCGCAGGGCAAATGGGAATGAGCACCACCGAGGTCGGGGATCGGGTGGCAAGCGAAATCAACCTCATTAAAATTTAGAGTAAACCTCTTTTCGGTGCTTGATCGCGACTACCAACACCGTTTGCTCCTCAATCCGGTACACCACACGATAATCCCCCACCCGTAACCGGCGATGGTTTTTCAAGCTGTATTGCAACGGCTTGCCAAACCCAACGGGATCAAGCGCAAGCCTGGTTTCAATGGCCTTTCGGATCACCACTTTCATTCGGGTAGGCAAAGAAGGGATGTCCTTTTTAACCACCTGTGCCAAATAAGAAATGGTGAACACTATCCCCACGCCTTCTGATGAGAAATTCGTGGCTCAGAATCAAGATCCCTAGCCTCAGCAAGACCCGATAGCCACCTATCTTCGCGTCGTTCCAAAGCCTCTAAAATAAGCGCCCGAGACAATTCCGAAACCGAAATATGATCGTGCTCAGCCACGAGCTTCAGCAACGCAACCGAGTCCAAATCCATCGTAATATTAATTCTAGGTTTTGTAGTCGACATCACCCATCTCCTCCTAGTATCCAGGCTATTAATTAGTATTGTACCACTTTTACATCACTTTTGAAACACTACAATCTATGATTAAATACCCCTCATGCGAGACCTCCTCTGGACCTTTTTTGTCTATCCGATCTACTTTCTCAAGCTCATTATGGTTGAGCTCAATACCCTACAAAAACACCCCCCACTACTGGCGATTCAGCTCCAGATTTGGGGCTATTACTTTCTGTTCTACCCCTTTTTGCGGCATACCTACGAAAAGGTCAAAAGCGGGCAAGATCTTTCAGAATTGGTGTATGGGGAAACCCCGATCAGTAGTTTCCAAAAAATCATCAAAGACCTCCCCTTATCCGAAAATGATCGCTTTGTTGATTTAGGCTGCGGCAAAGGCATGCTCGCCATGTACATGGCCCAGGTGCACGGCATCCCTGCCACGGGCATCGACATTATCCCCACCTTTATCAAAAAAGCCACGCAACTGGCCAATCGTTATCGTATTCACAGGGCTGAATTCAAAAAAGCCCCTATTTTAGAAGCCGATCTTACAAAGGTCACTATTGTCTATCTCGCCTGGACCTGTCTCACCCACGAAACAAGGACACAGCTCATCGAAAAGCTCGCGACAGAGCTCCCGGATGGGGCAATCGTTATCACCACCACCTACCCCCTGCAAGACCCCCGATTCACAAAAATGGGGAGCCAAACGGTTCAATTTTCCTGGAGCCCTGGCACCGTATTTATGGCGAAGCTAGGCCAGACTTAGACCCCCAATACCCACTTGCGTTATACTGGGAGCATGTTATCCCACCTTCGCATCCAAAATCTCGCCATCATTACCGACTGTGAGCTCAATTTAGGCCTAGGATTTAGTGTTCTCACCGGCGAAACAGGGGCCGGGAAATCCATTATCGTCGATGCCATCAGCCTCCTCATGGGCCAACCCAGCAGCGAAGATTGGATCCAATCCGGACAAGAATGGGCCAGCATTGAAGGCACTTTTATACTTGAAAACCCACCGGAAAGTCTCGCCTCTTACCTCGAACCTGGGGACCCGCTGATCATATTTCGTAAAATATCAAGAAAGAAAGACAACATTTGCCGCATAAACAACCAAACCGTCACCCTCAAGACCCTCAAATCCGCCATGGCCGAGATTATTAATATCATTGGCCAACACGAACACATGCATCTCCTGAGCCCAGACAAGCAACTCCAATGGCTAGACGCCATGTCCAGCAAAATCCCAACACTCAAAGCCCAATACACCGACCAATTTCAGGTCTGGAAAGCCCATCAAAAAACCCTGTCAGAGCTACAAACCCAACACCATGACCTCGCCCAACGCAAAGAATTCCTGGCCTTCCAATGCCAAGACATTGCCAGCCATGACTTTAAGCCTGGGGAAGAAGACCACCTCAATGACATCCGCAAAGCCCTCCAAAATCACCATAAAATCAGCCAGCTCCACAGCACCGCACTCTCCCATTTAGACACGCTCCAAGCCGAAGAGGGGCAGCTCAGCAAGGCCCTCCTTGCACTGTCTGCGTTCGACCCCCAACTCGCCACACTCATCGACAAACTGGCCCCCTTCAGCGACTCGCTCAATGAAATGCATCACCAGCTCAGTCTGGCCGCCCAGAATAATCAACAACTAGATGCCCAAAATATTGACGACGTGGAGGCGCGACTCGATACCATTTTCAAGGTCAAAACCAAGTACCACCAACCCAGTTTGGAGGCACTGCTAGACCACTACAACACCCTCCAAATCCAGCTCGATCAAGTCGAAAACAACGACGACTACCGTGCCAAGGTCGAGGCCCAGAGAGACACAGCCAGAGCCACCCTGAACACCCTCGGCAACACCCTGAGAAGTGAACGCCAAGCCACCGCCAAAACCCTCATCCCCACGTTGGTTCAAGCCCTTACCGAGCTTCACTTCACCCAACCTCAATTTGACATTGTGTTTATCCCCCTCGAGACCCCGCAAGATACCGGGCTTGATGCCGTCTCATTTACGCTGAGCCCCAACCCCGGTGAACCCCTCAAGCCACTAGCCAAAATTGCCTCCGGGGGGGAGCTGTCACGGATTATGCTCGCCATCAAAACCATTTTCTCGATGAGCAACCCCGTCCCCACCCTGATTTTCGACGAAATTGATACCGGCATCGGCGGCCTTACCGCCAATAAAATCGGGAATTTTCTCCACCGAATTGCCGAGCAAAACCAAGTCTTTTGCATCACCCACCTCCCCCAAATTGCACGGCTCGCCGACCACCATTACCAGGTCACCAAAACCGTGCAAGACAAGCGCACCCATACGCAAGTCCAATCACTCTCCCCCACTGAAATCAAAGCAGAGCTGCATCGGATGGTCGGCGGAGAAATCGTGCTCAGCCAGATTCGGGCCTAGCCAAGCAAGAAGGGCAGGATGTACGACACACTAAACCCAATTATATAAAGCACCACACTACCCCACCAGATGATACCGGAAAGTCGCTTCGCCTCTTTGCACTTTTGGGCTAATTGAGGGTCCATCGGGCAAGTGTTTTGGGTGATGCGGCTAAAATATCTTGATACCGCTAACATCACCGCTCCAAACCCAAATAGTCCTATTTTATGCGCTGACAACCATATCAATTGTGGGAAAGCCCCTACCAATACCACGACAGCTGTCCCTGCGCCCAGGGCAACCAAAATTGCAGGCAAAGCACAGCAGATTAAGGTTGAGCCAGAGGTCAGCATCGTCATCCACAGGCTGCTTTTATGGATAATATCTTTCATCGTTCGACCCTCACCACCGCATAACCCGCTTGTTGGATGGCGGTCTTGATGTCCGCATCCGTGAGTATCGTCTTGGGTTTAAGTGTGATACTCACCCGCTTTTCTCCCAAGTTCACCTGCACCGATTGAATCGCAGAGAGGGATAAGAGTCGCTTTTTAATTCCTTGGGCACAAAAGCCGCACACAAGGCCATTGACTCTCACGACGATGGGCCGAATTTCCTGGTGTACAGCTTGCGTTTGAGTGGCTGTATTTTCCGCTAAAATGGGACTTGCTGAAATAAGCCCTAAAATTGAGAGCATCATCACTACCTTTTTCATTACATTCTCCTTAAAAATGAACCCGAAAGGTTCCAGAATAAAGTTGGCCATTGGTTCCAAATTCAACCAAGATATTGTCCTTAAATAGTCTCACCATCGGCAAAATCCACTGACTAGTCCCCGAAGAATCGCTCAGCTGGGTCGCTTGCAGAATAAACCAGGTATTAAGTTCATCGTATTCCGCCAAATAGGGTGCAAAACCTACTCGAGATACCGTCTGATTAAGTGGATTTCTCCCAAAAAATTGGTCCGTAGCCACTGAGATATAATATCGTCGGGTCTCCCAGTCTGCCTGAGCCCCAAGATATCCGCCTACCACCTGATTTTGGAGACTGGCCCCCCCCATCAGGTACACATTGGCCTGAGACTCCGGTTCATTCCACCGATGCACTAGCCCATTGACCTGAAAAAGATGGCGAGGATCTTGGTTGCTTTCTTTGAAATACCGATACCCCAACGCCCATTGCGACGTCAGGCTATCAAACACCTGAACATCCGTGAGTTTGGAATCGATTATGATATCAATCATCTTTCCGTCTTGGTAAATGACCGGATTGGCCACGGTTGGGCTGGCGCTAAATCCAAGCCCAAAAATGAGCATAATAACGGTGCCTACAATTAAGTTGCGCATAGCAACACCTCCTTAAAAAATGGGGGGAAAACCCTTGAAAGGGCAAAAGGAGGTTAGGCTAACACTGAATCCGAATCGTTTTGAGATAAACCAGAAACTCTGGCGGTCGATCAACCGAGGTATTTTGGTCAAAGCACTTTGAAAATGTGGGCTGGAGCTGAGGTAAAACCAAGGCTGTAATGGGGAACCAGGCCACCTGGTGAACGAGTGCCGTTGGGTTGCCGCCAAGGGTGTCTTGGTCCATATGGCAATCGGAGGATAAACAAGCGTGGCCATGGGGGGTGGATGATGGCGCACAACAGGAATGTGTCGACCCTGATAAGGCGTTAGTTGCACAAAAAGCGGGGCATACTAAGGCAAAGCCCAGCAGAAAGAGTGACAAAAATGCTACAACACGGTGTCTCATGCTTCCATTATTACCCTTTTTGGGGGAAAAGGAAACGGAGTCTACACTATTAATGCTACCCCCGTCCATACCAAGCCCCACGGCCAGAACTGTACGGTTTAAGAAACTGCTTTTGTGTGAGTAATCGAAAATGTTCTTTGAGCGTATTTCGGCTTTTCCCAGTTAAACTTACCATTTCTCCAATTGTTACTCGTCCGTGGTGATTGACGTGTTCGAGAATTTTTAAGGAGAGTTCTGGCAATGTTTCCAAGAGCAGCTTTTCAGTCTCTATTTTTTTTGCAAGATTATATTTTTGCTTTTGTAGGCTTTTAAGAAAAAAGGTAACCCAGGGTTGCCAGTTGGGCGTTTTGGAGCGGATAGCGCCTTGGGTTTGTCGCAAAGCCAGGTAATATCCCTCTTTATTTTCTTCGATCACACTTTCTAGCGAGCTATAGGGTACATAAGTATATCCCGACCTGAGCAATAATAACGTTGTTAATACACGGCTCAGTCTTCCATTTCCATCTTGAAAGGGGTGAATTTCCAGGAAAACAACCACAAAAATGGAAATAATGAGTAGTGGGTGTAGCTTATTTTTCTCAAGTTGTTCTCGGGTAAAGGATAGTAGCTCTTGCATGAGTTGGGGGGTATCGAATGGCGTTGCTGTTTCAAAAATAATACCGAGTTGCTTTCCTTGCTCGTCAAACGCGGCTACGCTGTTACTGGTGGTTTTGTATTGGCCTCGGTGATAGTCGTCTTTGGTGCTGTGTTGGAGCAAATCACGATGAAGCTGCTTGATGTGATTTTCAGTCAAAGTTATCTCTTCCCAAGATTGAAAAACTAATTCCATCGTATCCGCATACCCAGCAACCTCTTCTTCGTCACGAGTATCAAACGTGTGAATTTTAAGATTGGAGAGTAGCTTTTCAATATCGGCGTTGGATAATTTACTTCCTTCTATTCGAGTGGAAGATCCGATGCTTTCAATTGTTGCAACATGGCGAAGTGCAGACAATCGCTCTGGTGTCAGAATGCTAGTAGCTCTCCACGCACCTTTAAATTCATCAATCTGGGAAATAAGTCCCAAGATATCGGCGGTTATTGATAATGAGGCTATATTTATCATACACCCAATAATACACCCATTTTCACCCGTTTTCTACTGTTGGTATTTTCTAGATTGAAATAATTTGATCTTTGAAAATAAAGGTTGAGAAAGCCCACCTATTTTCTCAGGTTAAGGGCAAAGAGTGTAGTTGCCTTGTCCTGAGGCGCTGTTCATCCAACCGACTTCATTCATCCAAGGGATCTGGACAAGAAAGACCTTAGTTGGATTTGGTTAAGCAACTTTAAGCGCTATCCACTCGCAAAAAAACGTCTCAAACACCCTAATTTGAGCGTAAGTAGGAACAGAACCATAATCAATTGGCCACACCCTCTTTAAACGGCGTAATGACTATTGATTAATACACTATTATTTGGTATATTACCCCATTATGGATACGCTATCGATTTCGTCACATTATTTAAATCAACTCTCATTCACTTCAGAGGAGCTCGCAACAATTCGTGCTATTGGCGAATACCGAGGCAAACAAGATTTGTATGCAAAACAGTCCCCAGAAGCACTCGAAAACCTTCGAACGATCGCCAAGATCGAATCTAACGAATCCTCCAACAGAATTGAAGGCATTGTTGTTTCTCGACACCGTGTGGAAGAAATCATTAACCATCCCAAAGCATTATTAAAAGATCGCTCTGAACAAGAGGTGGCGGGTTATCGAGATGCATTGCAGTTGATTCATGAATCAGCCGAGTATATGTCGCCCTTAAGCTGCAATATTGTTCTTCAATTACACACTTTGATTTGTAGATACTCTGCGAACCCTGGGGGACGGTGGAAGCCTACGGACAATGAAATTATCGAAACCTTACCTACAGGCGAAAAGCATATCCGCTTCAAAGCAGTGTCTGCAGTTCAAACGCCTTATGCAATGAACGATTGGCAGGACGCCTACCGAGATGGCATTCAAAAACTAGACCCTTTGATCGTGGTTCCTTTGGCTATTCTGGATTTTTTGTGTATACATCCCTTTTTGGATGGTAATGGGCGTACGTCACGGTTATTAACCCTGTTGATGTTGTACCAGGCTGATTATCAAATTGGGAAATATGTGAGTTTAGAACGTGTCATTGAGCAGTCCAAAGAGACTTATTATGAAGTACTCCAGGCTAGTTCACTTAATTGGCATGAGGGAACACACGATATAAAACCTTGGCTTCATTATTTTTGGGGGATTTTGATTAAGGCGTATCGTGAATTGGAAGAAAAAGTATCGGATATTAAGGGAGGACGGGGGTCTAAAACGGAAATGATCCGGCAAGTGGTCAATTCGATGATAGGTCCCTTTTCATTTTCGAATGTTCAAGCACAGTGTCCAACAATTGGTCGGGATATGATTAAGCTGGTATTGGCGGATTTAAAGTCCGAAGGGAAAATTCTGCTTCAGGGGAAAGGGCGTGGAGCAAGGTGGGTAAACCCTACAACTCCTCCGTTCGGAATTCGCTATACCCCTCGTAAAAATAACTAACGTCAATGCCTTTCATAAACAAGGCACGGTCGTGAATCGCATCGGTTAGCGCACCCAATAACAATTGCTTGATTTCAACATCTTTCACCACGCTGCGTTCCATGGCACCCAGATAATCCGCCTTATCCACACGGTCCCAGTCAATCACTTTTTGGAGTTGTTTTTTGAGCAAAAGATCCAGCCAAAGACGAGTAGCACGACCATTCCCCTCGCGAAAGGGATGCGCAATGTTCATTTCAACATACTTTTCAACAATTTCTTCAAAATTCCGGTGTGGCATTTGAGTGAGATGCACTAACGCCTGTTGGAGATACATGACCGGTGCAAAGCGGAAATTTCCCTTGGCAATATTCACGTCACGCACTTTTCCAGCAAAGTCATAAATATCTTCAAACAAATACCGGTGTATTTGTGCCAAGCCTTCGAAAGTCCCCACTTCGATT
>JAHFCZ010000084.1 GCA_023249285.1 bacterium
GGATGCAAGCGATTTCGCCTGGGGCTGGTTGCATTGAGATTTCAGCAACTGTACAGGACGCCCAGGTCATCATTGGGATCAAAGACACCGGCTGCGGCATGTCAGACGAGGACCAACGCCGCTTTTGCGAGCCGTTTTACACCAATAAATACGATGGAATTGGCCTTGGCATGAGCGTCGCCTTCCAAATTATGCATGACTACGACGGTGAAATTGGGGTTGAATCGGCGCTCGGACACGGCACGACGGTGTTTTTGAGCTTTGCAAAAATAGCAGAGCAATGAACTACTTATCCAACTTGGATTTGTAGCCTCGACATTAATTCCCAGCGTTCGCCATCGTTTGCATTATGGCAGCCTGCTCATTACAGTATCCACAACGAATTGATAAGATTCTTCAAAATTCCAATTCAATTCTATAGGTAGCAATGAGCTCATATCGGACTGGAAATCCGGGTGATTCTTCTTTAATGCCAAATTCTTTATAAAATCTTCTCCTCGAATATTTATATTGTCGTTAGCACAATATTTAGAATAAATTTCAAAAACTCTGTTTAAATCAATCAATTTTTGCTTAGTCACATACCATACGTCAAATAAGTCTCGACCTTTTCGGCGCTGATATAAAGCACGCAGCTTAGTTGCCATCAATTCGTCAATTTCATAAGTGACAATATCAGCACAGCCATTAAACCATTCAGATTGCACCTCAAATTTCTCTACACGCAAAGGCAATACCTGAAAATGTTCAGTCGTGTTGATTTCAATTTTTAGCTTGGTTGGCATCTTGTTAACGGACTCATATTTATAAATCAACCTTGCGCTACGCTGGGTCATTTTCCATTGTGGCTCACCAAGCCATGGTTCCAACAATGTTCTGATTGAATCAATGGTTTTTCCGATAGGCTCGGGTCTTTTCTGCACAAAGTCAATGTCTTCACTGTACCTTGCGGGAGGTTTTAAGAATAATTTATTCAGCGCAGTACCTCCACGAAATACAAGCGCATCTTTTATGTATGGCTCATTGTACAAATCAACCAAAGCTCTGCTGATCACCAAATCTTGCTCTATTTGCGGAAGCGCCCGCCATTTAGCAGAACTTTGCCATTGTTCAATAAAATTTTCTGGTATCATAAATCACTTTCAAAGTCGGTATTTTCAATGATTTTCCATTTTCTACATCGCGGATAGCCAATCCTTGAGATACTAGACGCCAGCGGTGTATAGGATTTCGCGTTAGACGATACATATTCTGCAAGCACCTCAATAATAGTTCTCTTTACATCCTCATCCATCACATCTATTTTCTCTATGATGTAGCCTAGGCGTTGCAATTGATAACGTTCACCCAAGTTTTCAGAAAGCGCTATAAGTTTGTGAACATTAATGCTTTCTATAAGCTCTGATAAGACAGTGGCAATATTATTCATACCCCCGGCATGTTTTGGAAAGCCCAGCAAATCGATCGCTATCAATTCAGGTGTTGCGACCTTTAAATACCCACTACTAACAACAAAGTCTTTGGTAGGCAAATCGGTTAAAGATTTTTTATGGATCAGCTTTATATGGACCTGACCAAATTTTAATGAGTGCTTGATTCGTCTATTAGTGACCACTTGAAAAACCATAGGCTTTTGGTGTGAAGCACCATAAAATCCCGCTGCGCTGAGCAGCGCAACATAGTACTCAGCATTAAGATATTTCATCATAATAGGAACCAATTCTTCAGCTGGTATAGAGCCATATAATTTGTGTTCAGGCGGTACAATAACGTATAGCCCGCTCACTGGACTAATAAGCCTTCCACCTCTTTTTAGCCGATACAAACCCGCTCTTGCAGCATCGGCGGAAATGCTAAGCCCATGTATGATCTCTTGAGAGGTGAACCACCTCTTCCCACCTGATCGTAATTTTTCAAGATACTCAATAAACATATAATGCCCTAAAAGTGATACATTTCGTCATATATAGGACATTATATATCATAAACGTCGTAAAGTCTAGCAACAGATAAATTCTATACGCTTTTGGGGGCAAGCTCAGTTAACGCTTTTGATCGCTAGTCTACTATTTTTTTTAATCAAACTATGGGAAAATTAGTTATGCTTAAATTTGTACTTGTTGGTTGTGGCAGAATCGCCAAACGGCATTCTGAACTTTTGGGATTCCATCAAATCTCTGGCGCGACCCTTGTCGGCGTTTGCGATCTTGTGGAAGAAAAAGCGAAGACGATTGGCCAGCGCTTTAATATCCCCTTTTTTACCGATATGCACGAGATGATGCGCAATGTCGACTGTGACGTGGTCTGTGTCCTAACCGAGAGTGGGCTGCATGCCGATCACGTCATTGCGTTGGCCCCTTACAAAAAACATATTGTTGTTGAAAAACCGATGGCCCTCAGGCTCTCCGATGCGGATGCGATGATTGCAGCTTGTAATCGGGAAGGGATTCAATTATTTGTGGTCAAGCAAAATCGCTTTAATGTCCCGGTGGTGAAGCTCCGCGAGGCGCTTGAACAGGGCCGTTTTGGCAAACTCGTCCTGGGGACTGTGCGGGTGAGATGGTGTCGAGATCAATCATACTATGATCAGGATGCCTGGCGTGGGACTTGGGCCTACGATGGCGGGGTTTTAACCAACCAAGCCAGCCATCATATCGACTTACTCGAATGGATGATGGGCGACATTGAAACCGTATTCGCAAAAAGCACCACAGCCTTGGTCAAGATTGAAGCTGAAGATACCGCTGTCGTCACCCTCAAATTCAAAAATGGCGCTCTGGGGATTATCGAGGCCACCACTGCAGTGCGTCCCAAGGATTTGGAAGGATCTATTTCTATTTTAGGCGAAACTGGCACTGTAGAAATTGGCGGATTTGCGGTTAATCAAATGAAAGTGTGGAATTTCACCACCCCAGAGCCTGGGGACGAGGAGGTGCTCACCAAATTCTCCGTCAATCCTCCCAATGTCTACGGCTTTGGACATCAGGCCTATTATGAGCATGTCGTATCGTGTATTCGGAATCACCACAAAGCCCTTGTCGATGGACAAGAAGGCAGACGAAGTTTAGACCTCATTACAGCCATTTACGAATCGATCGAAACTAACCGAGAGGTTGTCTTGACTCCCAAAAGAAACGCTCCTTGCAAACTAGGAGAAAAAGCCGTCCCCTGTGCGTGATTCACTGTGAGTTACCGATTACTCTCCCTGTGCACGTATTATGAGGACTGGTTGACCCATTATTACCTGGATCACCCAGAGGTGGTTCATTGGTCTTATGCAGATCAGATGGCGCATTTGGCTGACCAACACTTTGGGAACGCCAATTATATGGACCAGCACTTAACCCAATTGGGGGTTGAGACGGCGCAAGTTATTTGGAACGCACGTCCGCTACAGGACGCTTGGGCCCGGGAGCATTCACTTGAAAACCTCTCCCGTACTCAGCTTATTTTGCATCAACTCGCAGCCTTTCAACCCACGGTTGTTTTAATCGATGGGATCGCGTTTGATGACCCTTTTTTTCAGCGTATTCGTCATGATATTCCTTCCGTGAAGGCGATCTTGGGCTTTTTGTGTGCGCCTTGTTCCGACAGCGGGATTAAGTCGTTACGATGCTGCGATCTCATACTGACCTGCACCCCCCATTTTCAAGAAAAATTTACACAGCTTGGGATTCGCAGCCGCTTGATTTACCATGCGTTTGAGCCCTCATTACTGCCCTTGATTTCTAAACCCTCTTCAGACCCAGGTCCCGATCTCGTCTTTATGGGCTCGTTAATGTCGGGTCAGGGGTACCACCATACGCGGCGAGATTTAGTCCTCAAACTTTTGGATGCCAAGATCGATTTTGATGTGTTTTCAACCGTTTCAAAGCCTGAAACACTTACAAAAACGGCACTGCGATCTGGCATGTATGATCTTGTTCAAGGACTCCGGCGAGTGGGGGTCCCTCCTTCCTGGATCGCCAAAGTCCCCGGGTTATCCCGTGCGCTGTCATGGTCACAACGGCCCCAGAGGGATCTGTTATTCTCTCGGATCAACGCCCATCTTAAACCACCCGTAGTAGGGCTCAAGATGCTGGCGGCCCTTGCCAATGCAAAAATAGGGTTTAATGCCCATATTGATGCTGCGGGAGAGTATGCTGGGAATATGCGCCTTTTTGAAACGACAGGGGTGGGGACCTGTTTACTCACCGACGCGAAAAAAAATATGGCTGATTTATTTGAGATCGATCGTGAAGTGGTCACCTATCGATCCATAGACGAGGCTTTAGAAAAAGTAAATTGGCTCTTGGCGCATCCTCAAGAAAGGGCGGCGATTGCCAAAGCTGGGCAAGAGAGGACCTTACGATCCCATAATTATGAGTTAAGGAGTAAAGATCTCAATAGGCACATTCTCGACCTGCTTTACTAAATTTGAGCTTGTCCCCAATCGTTAGACTTCCCTTTGCGAATAACCCTAAGGTTGGGTAAAATGAAAAACCATGCTTGAAAATAAGAACTCTACATCCCTAACCAAAGTCGCTCTCATCGCTGGCCTAACCCCAGCGTCGGATACCATTAAGCCGTCACGAAACAGCCCCCTCAAACGTTAGCCCCAAGGAGGATTCTACCCAATGGCCAGCGCCTCTCTACGCATACTAGGACAAGCACTCCGCCCATCATTACAACGTCTTCCCATTCTCACTCCAACACCTAGAGAAATCCATGGGGTTATGCAAAAAGAGGAAGTGATTTCGGGCCGCACATTTGCCGCACGCACAGCCCCTGACCTTAATGGGGCGGATGCCATAGCGTTTCGTTTTCGAGGTCCGCATGGGACTTTAGCTATCGCTGATGGCGTAGGTGCAGAACCTGACAGCCCAAAAATCGCGCATTTTCTATGTGCGCAACTCGTGGGGGATCGGCGCCCCATGAGCCTAGCTGAAAAACTACACGGTATTCATCAGGAACTTCCCTATCAACACGGAGCGGCTGCAATTGCCGCGGTAGAAATAACGCCCCGTTACATTAATGTGCTCAGCATAGGCGATGTCCAAATTGTCTTGGTTGACCCTCAGAACCGAATTATCCACTGTGGGCATACCTATACCGAAAGCAACGTCACCTCAGCGATTAAGAGAGATTGTTCATTTCCAACGGTGAAACAGGATACCTATCCCAATACGCCCGGCACATGTATCGCTATAGCCACCGATGGCATCGCCAAATACCTCACCCCAAGAAGCTGGGTGAGCCTCTTTGAGCACGCCAAAATGCATGGCCCGAAGGAAACGACAGGACTCCTCACAGAATTGATCGCTACCGAAACGTGTGCAGATGCCGATAGCTCCGGCGCCATGCGCCAAAGTGCCCAACAACTCCAACAAGCGCTAGGCCTAAAAGGTGAAGCCCGTGTCGCTCACTTCACTCCCCATCCAGACGACAAGTCTATAGCGATGATGGTTGTAAGATAACTGGGGTTACAGAGGTCTCTCGCGAAGCGAATGACCGAATATTTCTCTACCATCGCTTTTTCTAGGTTTTTGTCATTTCGCAACAGTCTCTCTTACCGCAAGGATACCTCCAAATGTTTGCCCAAAGCCTTTGAAACTTTCCACAAGGTCGAAATAGTAATATTTCCACGCTGATTTTCAAGTCTTGAGATGGCTTGTTTCTGCGTATGCGCCAGTAGGGCTAACCCCTCTTGGGTGAGCCCCGCCTTTTTTCTTTCGGTTCGTAGCATGGCTGCAATTTCTTGGATTTTAAATTCTAGGTATTCTTGCTCAAAATTCTTAAAAACCTCGGGATGTTCTTGCTTTTTTTCTTCTAGGTGAGACTTGAAAGTGCTCATTTTGGGTTCCTTTCGAGATATTCGCGCTTATAGCTTTCTGCGATTTCAATTTCGTTACTAGGCGTTCTTTGCGACTTTTTTTGGAATCCATTGGTTAAAACAATCCATTTTCCGCCAGCTAAAAATCCCAATAAACGATAAATGTTTGATTCATACTCAATACGAACCTCCCATAACCCTGAAGTGCCACTCATTTTTTTGAAAAACTTGGTTGAAATAGCTTCATTCTCTTCAATTAGTGTAAAAACAAAAAAGACTTTCTTTTGTGCTCTTGGGTTGAGTGAATCAATAAATTCCTTACTAGGGATACTCCCATTAGATTTTATAAAATAATGGATGGATCGCTTTTGCATCTAAACAATTTATACCCATTTTCCACAAAAGTAAACATATACTATGACTTTTAGTTTAAGTTGGGGACAAGCTCAATCCGATTTTAGAGGCTGTGCACAACTTAATTCCCAGCGTTTGCCATCGGTGGCCAAGTGTACGGGTAATTTGGCGTCACGGGTTCCCCAAATTGAAGACTGGGACGCACAAACCGGCTACCACCTTCCAATAAACTCAAAAAAACGAGGGCAAGGATCAAAGCGTGTTTCATGGTGTATCTCTTTTCGGATTTTATTTTGTCACGAGTTCAATGACAGCAAGCCATACCAGCAGCATCCCGATCAAGGCCCCTGCCCAGGTGAACACCATTTTCCAGGTCACATACGGGGCCTCAGACTCTAAGGGTGGGTCTTCGGCCATCATTTTGTCGCGGTAATGCTTGAAAATTGTATAATTCAAGACGATACCAAAAGAGACCATTACACCCTGTATCAAACAAGAAAAAAATAAGGCTAGTGGCCCCCCTGGGCTGAATAGGACCATAAGAATTACTAGCAGCACAGCAATTACAAGAATGATGAGAAAAAGCCTGAGTAGAGGCCAAAGATATCTTTTCATTATTTTAGTACTCAGCTCTAAAACGTTGGTCTGTGGAGACTCCGTGGTGATGGCTAAGAAGGAAAAATAATAGTGAAGACCCCATAAAATCCCGGGGACGATGAGCAACAAAATGCCCGTCATTACTTTTAAAGTAGCGTAAAGAGATACCCGCATGTACAGGCCCATCCGAGACATGGCAACCCGAACGATCGCGCCAAAACTCGTGTCGTGGCCCATCACGCTCTGTCCTAGCAAAAAATGTACGAAGACATAGCTGATCACCGTCAGGATCCCCACCACGAGGGTACCCCCATGGATCACCCCGAGAATAGCGGGAGGCAGCGATAAGACTTCTAGCTTTTTTTGGACCGCCGTACCTGGAATACTGAATAATATACACACCCCCAGCAACACATACATGTGTTTACGGTAGAGGGCCCAGGCGTCTTTAAAGAGTGTTTTGATCATAGTTTTGGCAAGTGTATAAAAACATTAAAAAAATGGCAAATCTGCAATTTT
>JAHFCZ010000085.1 GCA_023249285.1 bacterium
AGCGAGGTTAGCGAAATGTCCAAAGGGCACATTTCTCGGCTGACACGGTTTGGTTCTTCCAAATGAGGAAGCCGAAAATGGGATCATTGGGATATTTCGCAACAGAGCAACTATAAGATTAGCATGCTCAAATCAAGTGCTTTTGCCGAATGTGTGAGGCTGCCGACGGAAATGCGATGGATTTCAATAGCTCGGTACTTCCCAATGGTCTCCAACGTAATAGTCCCCGAGACTTCCAATTGCCCGGCATACCCCATGGCTTTGCACCTCTCGATCCCAGTCTGAAGATCGGGTATCGAAAAGTTATCAAACATAATAATATCGGCGTCTTTCCAGTCGAGATCCCGGAGCTGATCCAAAGTCTCGATTTCAATCTCCACCAGGATCCCGGGATGGGTGGATTTAAAGTTGCGGATCAGGCGCCCCAGGTCACCCAAGTGGCCCAAGGTGTCCAAGCTGGCCAAGTGATTTTCTTTTAAGAGCACCATCTCAGATAAGTTTTGACGATGGTTTTTACCCCCCCCAGCCACCACTGCATTTTTCTCTAAAAATCGCAAAAGTGGGGTCGTTTTTCGGGTGTCTAAAACATCAATATTCGGGTTGTCCAAGGCTTTGACAAAGCGCTGAGTCAAGGTGGCAATCCCGCAAAGCCGTTGCAGGAGATTCAGCAAAACGCGTTCCGCCTTTAAAAGGGCATGCATGGTACTGCGAATTTCGCAGACGATATCGCCAGGATTCAAGCTCCCCCCATCTTGCGACATCAGCTGGACCTGGGCCTTGGGGTCCACGTGCTCTAAAACACCTAAAATAATAGCCTCTCCATAAAAAATCCCAGACGCTTTTGCAATGATTTTGGCACGCGTGGGCGCATCCTGGCTCACAAAAAAAGACGTGGTGATATCGCCCTCGGGTAAATCTTCATGCAGCGCTTCGGTGATTAAGGTGTAGAGGTCATCTGTCATGAACGTTACTGTATCCGAATCAGGCCTTTTTTGATAGACTGAGTGCCAAGATTTTCAATGTCGCCCTAAGAGGTATTCAAGGAGTGTTTCCCATGCCGATGATTGTCGATGTTCATGCCCGCCAAGTTCTAGATTCTCGTGGGAATCCCACAGTAGAAGTCGACCTCATCACTGAAAGTGGCAATCTAGGCCGTGCAATTGTGCCTTCTGGGGCGTCAACGGGATCTAAAGAAGCACTTGAATTGCGTGACGGGGACAAAAAACGCTACGGTGGAAAAGGCGTTCTGAAGGCCATCGATAATGTCAACGATGTGATAGCGCCCGCACTTATTGGGCTCGATGTTCGGGACCAAATGGCCATTGACCAAATCATGCTAGATCTTGATGGAACGGCGAACAAGAAAAAACTCGGGGCGAACGCCATTTTAGGGGTGTCCATGGCCGCCGCTAAAGCTGCAGCCGCCACTCTCGGTCAGCCGCTGTATCAATATTTGGGTGGGGTATTTGCCCACGTCTTGCCGCTACCGATGATGAACATTTTGAATGGCGGACAGCACGCGGATAACAATATCGATATCCAAGAATTTATGATTATGCCAGTCGGGGCAAAGACCTTTTCTCAAGCCCTCCAAATGGGAACTGAAATTTTCCACAGCCTGAAAAAAGTGCTCCATGACAAAGGCCTGAGCACCGCAGTGGGTGACGAAGGCGGGTTTGCACCGTCTCTAAAAAACAACGAAGAGGCGTTATCGATTATGGTGAAAGCCATCGAAGCGGCGGGGTATAAAGCCGGGAAAGATGTGGCCTTTGCATTAGACGTGGCGGCCTCGGAGCTCTACCAAAAAGGGAAGTATCGCCTTGAAGGGGAGGGGGTCACCAAGACCTCGGCCGAGATGGTGAAATACTACCAAGCCCTCTGCAAAAAGTACCCGATTATATCGATTGAAGACGGCATGGATGAATCAGATTGGGAAGGCTGGGCATTGCTCACCAAGACCTTGGGCAGCACGGTGCAATTGGTGGGGGATGATTTATTCGCGACCAATGTCGAGTTGTTGGCCAAGGGGATTAAGGCAGGCGTTGCCAACTCCATTTTGATTAAAGTCAATCAAATCGGCAGTGTGACGGAGACCTTGGCGGCGATCGAAATGGCCAAGCGGGCCGGGTATACCGCGGTCGTGTCCCATCGTTCTGGAGAAAGCGAAGATACCTTCATTGCAGATCTAGCCGTGGCAACCAATGCCGGTCAAATCAAGACCGGGTCATTATGCCGTACAGATCGGATTGCCAAGTACAACCAGCTCCTCCGTATCGAAGAATCCCTCGATAACATCGCAAAATTTTCAGGGAAAATAAAATAGGTTGAATAAAAAAAGAGTCGGCCAGGTTGGTATTTTTGCATTCACCTGCGTGTTGTTGGTCTACATGATCTACATCGACATGGCCAACCTATTTCGCTACAAAAGCTTCAAGCATGAATACGACGAAAAAGTGACGACCTATAACGAGGCCCTCCAGAAAAATCAACAGTATCGGGAGGCCCTCGAAGGCATGCAAACCCAAGATTATTGGGAGCTCCAAGCCAAATCCCGTCTTGGGTATGTGAAGCCCGGTGAGGTCATGTATCGCATCACGCAGGCAAGGTCGGCGAACGAGACACCCTTATGAACGGACGTGTCACTGAAGTTTGGTTCGAAGACCTGATTAGTTTTTTTGGGAAAGGCGTGCTCACAAACGGACGTCCCGTGCTGGTCTGGCAGTACAAGCCCGAGTTTTTGACCCCTAAAATACTGACGCAGCTCACGGGCTTGGCAGAGCGTTTGGTAGGGATGCGCCATCCGAATCTACTGGAAATGATCGGGTTTGAAGAGCATTCTGGGGGCTTTTTTACGTATCACGAGTACCATGACGCCCTCATGAGCCTTGAGGTTGCACTACAAGAGCGAAACTACACGCTCTCCCAACGCTGGGGTTTTTCGACACAAATCGCGGGTGCGATGAAGCTGCTCGAAGACCAAGGATTGGCCTGGGGTGGGCTCAATCTCAACCACGTGATGGTGGATGCCAATGGCCAGCTGAAGCTCACCAAAGTCGTGCTGCCCAGTGTGATTTTACGCATGCTACTGCGTCATTCCGGGGTGGTAGATGATGCCCCGTTTTTGGCGCCGGAATGGTTGGAAATCCAGCACTATACAACCCGTTCGGATATTTTTGCGTATGGGGTCTTACTCTACCATCTGTTTGGGAAGGGCTGGCCTTATCTCAAACAAGGCAAAGTGGATGCCCTGAAAAAACGCTTTTTGGCTGCCCCCAAAACCTTCCAGCCCCATAGCGCTAAAATCCCCAGCCGGTTGGGAATGCTCATTACCTTGTGCATCCAAACGGACCCCAATCGACGGTTTGAGACCTTTACCCAAATGTTGGCCCAATACCAAAGCGAAGCCTGGAGCCACCCACAACCCACCCCCGCAACCAGCAGCCCCCTCCAATGGCTGTTGGCCGGATCGGTGAAAGAGGCCATGACCCAAATCTGGGCAAAATGGGCAAAAAAGATCGCGGTGGGCAGTCTAGGCCTCCTGATCATTGTGGCCGGGTTAAAGTGGATGGATTATTCCATCAGCTCAGATCAGCTACCCCTGAATCAAATCCCCAAGCTCCGGGGGATGACGGCGCAAGAGGCGATCAAGTTTCTGGAAGACCATAAACTCCATGGGGTGATCGCGGGGTCTCGAATGGATCCCAAAATCCCATCTGGCTCGGTGGTGGAGACCAAGCCCCCAGAAGGCCGGGAAGTCCGTGATGACCGGGAGGTAAAGCTCTATCTTTCTCGTGGTCCTGGTGTGGTGATTGTCCCCCATTTAATCGGGAAAACCTTTGCCCAAGCCGCAAACATGGTGTCTAGGCCTGCGACCCTAAATATCACTGAGGAAGTGTATTCATATGCCACCCCCAAAGGCATCATTTTGTCCCAAAGGCCCTCCCCGAATGCCAAAGTGACGGGTGCAATTAACATTACGGTCAGCGGCGGCTATCCCGTTACCCTCAGCTCTGAAGGGACCCAAAATGGGCTTACAACGGTCAATGTCTACGTCGGTGTCCTCAATGACGGGCCCGCTCAGCAAATCCTTATTCAGGCCAAATCGCTCACCGGGGCCATGACAACACTGCATAATCAATCCCATGCCCCGGGTTTCCAAAATACAATGAGCTTTGAAGTCAACGCCGGGAGCACCATTTTGGTCTCCTATAACGGCAATCTGGTCCATAAGGAATCCCTCGAGTGAGTTTCTCAGTCTTCGAAACCGCCTTGATGACCCGTCTGCTCCGTCTCGCGGCGCGGCATAAGGGCAAAACCTTCCCAAATCCCCTCGTGGCTGCCGCTGTGTACAAGGGGGAAACGGTGATAAGTACGGGGGCCCATCGCAGGTCTGGCGGCCCGCATGCCGAGGTCATGGCACTAAAAAAAGCCGGCATGGCTGCAAAAGGTGCCACCCTGATGATTACCCTTGAGCCCTGCACCCTAATGGGTAAAACCCCGCCCTGTATCAACGCAATTCGAGAGGCAGGCATTACTGAGGTGGTTTTCGCCTGTTTAGATCCAAATCTCAAGCAAAATCCTGCAACCCCGATTTTGGAATCTTGGGGTATTCGGGTGCGAAAAGGCCTTAAAGCTGCTGAGTCAAGGTCATTAAATTACATTTTTTTTAAAAATATTACACAAAAACAGCCCTGGATTATTCTCAAGGTGGGCGCTAGCCTTGACGGGAAAATTGCGCTATCCAACGGCGAAAGCAAGTACATCACCCACGAGCCTTCCCGAAAAGTCGTCCATCGTCTCCGCCAAGACTGTGGGGCCGTCTTGGTCGGGGCGGGAACGGTGGCGGCGGATGACCCGGAACTCACTGTACGATTTGGGCTGTTAAACGGCCCTGAACCGGCCCGGATTATCTTGGACCCCACCGCAAGGCTCTCTCTCGATGCCAAGGTCTTTCGCCCCAATGCGCGGGTATTCTGGGTACTGGACCTCGAGGCGAACCCCCCGGAAACACCGGGCCATATTAGGGTCCTTCGACTCCCGCATACCGGGCGGCAGGTCCAATGGGAGCCCCTTTTGAAAACACTCTACCGCCAAGGGATTTGTGCCATTTTGGTGGAAGGGGGGCAACGCGTATTCACCTCAGCGCTACGTGCCGGGATCGTGGATCAGCTGGAGATTTCCTTTGCCCCGACCCTGTTGGGCGGCGCAGCAATGTCGATTTTTTCACCGGAGTGGGAAGTGGCTGCTCTGAAAGACAAAATACAACTCGATCTCCAAAGCCAAAAAATGATTGGCCCGGATCTCTGGATCTCTGCCCGCTTACTGCCCTAGCACTGGCTCTGTTGCGAAATACCCAAGAGTACCCCCCCCACCCTTGAACCCCACCCTTGAACCCCACCCTTCACCCCCACCCTTGAACCCCACCCCCAACCCCTCCCCATTCCCTCTGGGAATAGAGAGGGGAGCTTGAATTTAGCTTTTTTTCTTGGGGTTCCCCTCTCTATTTTGAAAAAATGGGGAGGGGCTAGGGGTGGGGTATGGGTTTGGGGTATGGGTATGGGGTGTTTGGTTTAAAGTCAAAATGGGCATACTAGTCCTAGAGTCTGAAATTTTTTGAGAATTTCTCCGAAAATAGACTCTGGATAAGAATCTGTCACAGGGAGCAGGGGAAAAACAAATGGCAATGAATGGCACGGGCGGTCAGATATCAAAAAATACGCTACGGTGTAATTCTCCCCTTCAGAAGCCAGTGGGGGGTAAGGGAAAACGCGAGCTCGATACAGGGCGGGTGAGGCATTTGCAGCACCAATTGGCCAAGAATGAGGACCTAAAGCTGCATGAACGGGACCAACTAGACGCGTTAGTCTTTGAGGCCCAGAAAAAACAATTTATTGGGTCGAATAAAGAGCGAAAAGAATTGCGTCGCATGCTAACCGAAAAAGTGACACTCCCTAATGGGAGCGAGACGACACTGTATGCACAAGCAAGCGACACCCGGAAAACTGAGACAGACCTCCGTCACGATACGAGGGTATGGGCGAAATACCCCGATCCGAGCAAAGTAATAACCCCGGCCGGAAATCTAGGCTGTGACGCGAGAACAGACACAAAACAGCCTCCTATGAGCCCAACGGCCCCTCAAGGGACATTTTTTATTGAAAAGCATCCCGAACGGGAATTTGAATCCTCACAATATCAAGTGCGAATTATGCTAAACGGAACTGAACAGACCACCACGGCCAACAAAGCGTATGTGGATAATCTTGCAGCCCAACGAGGGTTGGCCCAAGCGTTATTCGACATCGGCCCCTTGGAGCATCCCACAGTCCCCGCCAAAGCGATGGTGCCATATTTTGATCCACGCGGCGAATTGCGCTACGTAGAAATGGACCGAGAAACTTATGACGAGCTCAGGAAAAAGGCAGAGCAAGACCCCGCCAAAACTCAGATTGAATTTGACGAAGACTTGCCACTCAGCACAGTACAAGTAGACGCCGTACTCCAGCATTGTCGGCAAGGGGCCACCCTCTGTGCGGTAGTGTCCGATCTCCCCGGTGGCACTCAAAATGTGGTGGCGACAAGAGACAAAGGCCGTACGGTCACCCATCATTACTTTGAGGGTGTTGTGAAAGATGTTCCAAAAAAGGGGCTATTCCCGACACCTGCAAAGCAAATCACCCAAGATTCTAACAACCCACTCAGGATCCAAGGCTATGATAGAAAAAAACCAATGACCGTCATAGACAACGTCGCGGCGCTCAAAAAGAGGCTGGTTCAAGCAGAAAAAGCGCTCATAAGGCTCATCACGGGGCACATGAAGAGCAATGCTAGCCAGCCTATCCAGATCGAACCCCAGACCGTTCACTTCGTCTTCAATTCACTGCCCCCTGGTCAAGTAAGCACCCTCTACGGGGAAGACAATGGTGCCTACACCATGTATACACGCAATGCAACAGGGCTTATTGAGACTAAGAAATGTGATAAGTCAGGCAAGGTGATCACGAGTCCCTCCATCCCACCCCCTCCCGGCGAAGCCCCACCACCAAAGCCTGGGACCCCATCAGCAAGGCGTAGCGGAGGTCCCACAGTTCCAACAACCACTACAACCCCACCGAATAGCCTAAGCCGGCAGCCGAGTAGCGGCTCAACACATAGCAGTCAAGGCCCAGCGGGCGGAGAGGCGGGCTACGCTAATACCGGTAGGACGCCCCCGTCTAGGAGCCCGTCCCAGA
>JAHFCZ010000086.1 GCA_023249285.1 bacterium
GGGGGGATTTTCGGGCAAGGATTGGGACAAAGTAAGCTCAAGTATTTCTATTTGCCGCTCCAATATTCTGATTTTATTTTCTCGATTATTTGTGAGGAAGGTGGGTTGATTCTCGCGACCTTGGTGTTTGTGCTCTACGGGATTTTATTTTATCGGGGTATGTCGATTGCGTATTATGCCAAAAACTCCTTCTCGTTTTATCTGGGGGTGGGCTCGACCCTGTTGTTGGTGTTTCAGGCGGTTATTAACATGGGGGTGGCCATCGGGTTATTCCCCGTCAAAGGGGTGCCCCTGACCTTTATTAGCTTTGGCGGCACGGCACTGATCATGTCAATGTTTTATGTGGGGGTCTTGTTGAACATTTCGAAACGCGTGTCTGGCGGTGTAGTCCATCACGATGGCCCGGATGACTTGGGTGTGCCGTTGGAAGGGCGTCTTTAATGCCCACGATCGTTTTTACCTGCGGCGGCACGGGCGGGCACGTCTACCCTGCAATATCCCTTGCGCAAGAATTGGCCGGGGAGTTTGGGGTGCATTTTTTGGGGACCTCGGATCGGGAGGACCATCGGATTGTGAGGGCCTATGACTTTGCGTTTACCGCGATTGGGACCCGGCATTGGACAGTGGGGAATGTCTTTAAAAGTGTGATGATGGGGGTGCGAATGCTCCGACGCTTGGGCCCGGAGGTGGTGGTGAGTACGGGGGGCGGGCAGACGGCGATTGTGGTATTTTGTGCTTGGTTGCTGCGGATTCCGGTGATTTTATTGGAACAAAATGCGATCCCGGGGCGAACGAACCGCTGGCTGAGTCATCTGGCGACCCGGGTGATTACGGCGTTTACCCCCCGGCCCGGTGATTTTGACTTAAAGAAGACCGAGACGTTGGGGAATCCGGTGCGTAAATCCTATGTCCGAGAGCCGTGGTTTGATGATTTTTCTCGGGCGGTGCCGGTCGACTGGCAGGTTCTCTTGGTCTTTGGGGGCAGCCAGGGTGCGCGGGCTCTCAATGCCTGGGTGGCGGATCATTATTCGGCCTTTATTGCGGCCGGATTTACGGTGATCCACCTGACGGGGAGTCAGCACGGGGATACCCAGACGCCCTGGACATCGTTGTGGGAGGGACGTGTTTTTCAGTTGTCCTATGCCGAATCGATGGATTGGCTCTATGAGCGGGCGAGCTTAGTCTTGTCTCGGGCGGGGGCCACGAGTATTGCCGAATTAATGGCGTATCGCAAAAAAGCGATCTTGGTGCCCTTTCCCTTTGCCAAAGATGACCATCAACGGGCCAATGCCCGACTGTTTTGTGAGAAATATCCGGGTGTGGTGATCGAAGAAACACAACTGAGCTGGGACGGATTCCAGGCGGCCATGACGCAGCTGGATACCCAGGTGTTTCCCCATGAGACGATGAATGCCCGCGACCTTATTGCGACCCAAATTCGAGGATATTTATCATGATTCATGCGCCCCAAATCATCGATGCCAACCTGAATCGCGTGTCGGAAGGGCTGCGGGTGATCGAAGATTATACCCGGTTTATCAGTGGCCAAAAAACTGAAACGGATGCCTTGTCCCGGCTGCGTAAAGCCATTAATGGGGCCGAAACACATGCCGAACAGCACCTGATGATCCGCGACATTGCCGCCGATTTGCGGGCGATGGAGGTGCCGGCGAAGCGAAAATCGGTCTGGGAGTTGTTGAAAGCAAACTTTAAGCGGGTGGAAGAAGGCCTGCGGGTCCTGGAAGAATATACGGGGAATCCACTGTTTAACCGGGCGCGCTACCAGGTCTATCAACTCGAAAAAACCATTCTATTACCCTTGGCCCAAAAGCCGATTCGACCCGGGATTTATTTGATTTCAGAGGACCCCGAGGTGTTGGTGAAGGGGCTGGACTGGGGCGTGTCGATGATCCAGTTGCGTCAAAAAGGAGGGGCGAAATTGACCGTTCTAAAAGCGGCCCGACGGCTTCAGCACATGGCCCGAAAGGCGGGGATTCCCTTTATTGTGAATGACCATTTGGATATTGCGTTGTTGGTGGATGCGGATGGCTTTCATTCGGGACAAGATGAAATCCCGGTCACTGAGCAACGGCGATTGTTGGGTGCCCATAAAATTATCGGACGGACGACACATACCTTGAAACAGGGTCTAAAGGCCCAGGCTGAAGGTGCGGATTATGTGAGCGTGGGACCCTTGTGGGAAACCCCCTCTAAACCAGGGCGTAAAGGCATTGGGTTGGATTACCTGGGCCATGCGAAAGCCGCGTTGTCGATCCCCTATGTGGCGATCGGGGGCATTGATTGGTCACGATTTGAGGTGGTTAAAGCCTATGATCCCCCGCTCATTGGCCTGGTTCGCGATTATGAAAATATTCCTAAAATGTTGGATTATTTCGGCCGAGGATCTTGAAGCCGGTAGGTTTTGGTGGGGTTGACGTAGTTGTCTTCGGGGTACAGGTAATTTTCGGGTAGGATGCAGCCTAGCCCGCCTCGTTTTTGGCGGAGGCTTTCCATGAGCTTGACGAAGTTTTGACGTGCCACTTGGGCGACCATTGCGTCGCCATTTGGGTAGGCTTTGAGGACCTCGAATAAGGCATCGTAGCGGTTGATTTCTTTGCTGTACTCTTTGAAGTCTGCGACGGCATCCGAACCGATCATGAAATTGCTGGGGAATTTGGCAATGAGGTCACACCAGTCCTTGCGATGGTCGACGCCAGGGCCATAGATGTAATTTTCGTAGACGACCCAAGAGAGGTCGATGTAAATGTGATCCTTGCGACCGGGCTTGGCCAGAATCCCCTCTAAAACACCGGTGAGATTTTCGACGATGACCCGGCGGCTGATCCCAGCGTGACACCAAATGATGGCGGTTTTGGGATGGGCATCAAAGAGCTCGATGAGCTCGGGGAGGTAGACGACTGGGCGGGGGGCGTTGGCGGAGGAGACCGGTGCAATGTTGTGGTGAATGGTGAGTGGGAGGTTCGCAGCACCGGCGAAATCGGCCATACGGTGCAGGGCGGGGTGATTGGCAACGGGGCGTTCGTCACTCGTGAGGTTGGTCAAATCATCATGCCGGGACATGATCTCGCCGATGCCTTCCCAAAGACCTGGAAATTCCTTGATCCGTTTGATGACCATGTCCACTGCTCCCATATCCGTGGCATCAAAACCGCAGACGAAGGGGTAGAGCCGTTTCCGATTTTTGGAGGCGGTGTCTCCGCCTGCAGCCAGATAATCTTGAATGGATAATGCGACGGTGAAGTCCGTGTCTCGGGCGGTGACGACTCGGGATTCGCTATCGAGGTAGTAGGTCGAGCGAAAGGCATCGGTGCTGGCCCATTTTTTGACAAAGGGCATCCCGGAAATCATGGCTTCTCTGACCCCGGCCTCATCCATTCGTTTGAGGATGCCGACGATCCTGGCGCCCCGTTTTCCCGCTGGCAAAATAGCGCGGGTGCTGGGGTCAATAAATTGACGTTTAGACTCGGACCAAAACTCCCCATTTTGTAAAAAATTGACCAAGTGAAGGTGGCAATCGGCCTTGGGAATGGGTTCGGCCGACGCGTGCCCCGAAAAAATAAAGGGCAAAGTGAGGAGGACGTAAATAAACCATCGAAATTGATTCATAGGGAAGCAAGTTTATACTGAAAATGGGGTTTAATCAAAGCGGAGGGTTTGTTATACTGTTTCCACTTGCTTAATCTTTATACCGAATTTACGGCCGATTTTTACTAGCTCGCCTTAAGGAGACCCACCTTGTCACAAGAAAACCTCAGACAATTTGCAAATATTAAAGTGATGGGTGTTGGCGGTGGTGGCAGCAATGCGATTAACCGCATGGTGGCCTCTGGAGTTCGGGGTGTTGAATTTTGGGTGATCAATACCGATATTCAAGCCTTGAACGTGTCTTTGGCCGAGAATAAGCTCCAAGTGGGGGCAAAATTGACTAAGGGTTTGGGTGGTGGTGCGATCCCAATGGTGGGTGAGCAGGCTGCGAAAGAAAGCAAAGAAGATATCGAAGCGGCACTCGAAGGTGCGGACATGGTGTTTATTACGGCAGGGATGGGGGGTGGAACCGGGACTGGGGCTGCGCCTGTTGTGGCTAAAATTGCCAAGGAACTCGGTGCGTTAACGATCGGTGTGGTGACCAAGCCTTTCAAATTTGAAGGCCCTGTTCGGGGTCGCCAAGCGGAAGACGGATTGAAAAAACTCAAAGATCAGGTGGATGCTTTGATCGTGATCCCGAATGACAAATTGATGCAAGTGGTCGAAAAAATGACCTCGATGATGGAAGCCTTTAAAATTGCGGATGATGTGTTGCGCCAAGGGGTGCAAGGGATCGCGGATTTGATTACGATTCCGGGGTTGATTAACCTTGACTTTGCGGACGTGCGGACGATTATGATGAATTCTGGTTCAGCGATGATGGGCATGGGTCGTGCGAGTGGGGAAGACCGTGCGGTGGTAGCGGCGAAGCAAGCGGTTGCGTCTCCGTTACTTGAAGAAACTATTCATGGGGCGACCGGCGTTATTTTGAATATTACGGGTAGCGATAATTTGTCTTTGCATGAAGTGCATTCTGCGGCGGAGGTGATTTACGGCGCGGTGGATCCCGATGCGAACATCTTGTTCGGGTCGGTGATTGACGAGCGTCTTGAAAACGAAGTCATGATCACGGTGATTGCCACTGGGTTTAAACGAACCCCAGGTGCGGATTTGCAAGAGTTGAAGCGTCAGGTTGGGTTGGCTTCCTCTGCGAGTGAGTACGCGGCTTCTCCTGTAGCCAGTGTTCAAGACGAAACCCCAGTGGAAACCTACGCTGAGCCTGTGGCGCAACCTGTGGCCACTGCTGCGCCTTCCCCTAATATGGTCCATTATTCGGAGCGTGAGCAGGATTTGATTTTCTCACGTGAAAAACAGCCGGAGCCCAAGGTGGATGATTTTGACTTGGATGTCCCCGCGTTTTTGCGCAATATGAACTAAATTTGAGGAGGCGTTTCCCGTGAAACATCGCAGTATTTGGGTTGGAATTTTGGCTATTTTGACGGTTTTAGTTGGGGGATTCTCCTCCCAGGTCGAGGCCAAATTTTCGGATATTCCTGCGAATCATTGGGCGGAAGCGCCGGTGGATAGCTTGGTGGATATGGGAATTACCGGCGGATACCCTGATGGGACGTTTCGTGGCAAGAAAACCGTGACGCGCTATGAATTGGCGTTATACTTGGTGAACTATGACCGCTATGCCAAAAAGCAGTATGTGGATCGGTTGCGCCAGCAGGATTCTAAGATTCAGTCTTTGGAAGTCCAACTGAAGCAGTTGTCAGAAATGGTTGCGTCGTTGAATGCAAGGTCTACCAATACCCCCAAGTAGTACCCCCAGACGGGTTTTACTTCCCTTTGAGGATCGCCCTGCGCTGTCCTTTGCCACGAATGACTATTTGGGGTTGGCCCGAGATCCACGCGTGATTGCCGCGGCCCAGGACGCGACGGCCAAGCTGGGGTGGGGAAGTACGGGTTCCCGGCTCTTAAGTGGGGATCGCCAGGTGTTTCATGACCTAGAAGGGGCATTGGCGCAATGGAAATATAAAGACATGGCTTTGCTGTTTGGCAGTGGCTACGCGTTGAATTTAGGGGTGCTGAGTACATTTTGGGGGCAAGGTGATGTGATTTTTGCGGATCGGTTATGTCATGCCAGTATGGTGGACGGGATTCGATTGTCCGGGGCCAAATTAATTCGGTTTGCCCATCAGGATTTGGGGCATTTGCGGGGATTGTTGGCCAAGCATCGCAAGGGGTATCGCAAGGCCGTGATCGTGACGGAGTCGGTGTTTAGTATGGATGGGGACTGCACGGATGTGGGGGGCTTGGTGGCACTGAAACAGGAATTTGAAACCGACTTAATGGTGGACGAGGCCCATGCCTTGGGGGTGTTTGGTCCCCACGGCGAGGGCCTTATTGGGGCGGACTTGGCCCCGAAGGTGGACTACATTGTGGGGACATTGGGGAAGGCGTTGGGGGGGATGGGTGGGTTTGTGGCCTGTTCGGCTGAGGCCAGAGAGACCCTGATTCAAGGGGCACGGAGCTTGATTTACTCGACTGCCTTGCCCCCGGCGATTGCAGCGGCCGGGTTGGCGGCCCTGGCGATTGTGAAAACCGAACAGCGTGGGGCAACCGTGTTGGCCAAGGCTCAGTATTTGCGAGATCGATTAACAGTAGGCTGTCCTGGGGCTGTTTTGGGTGAGTCCCATATTATCCCCGTGGTGTTGGGGGCTCAGGTGGGGGAGGTGTCGGCGCGGTTACGTGAGGCCGGGATAGATTGCCCGGCGATCCGGCATCCGACGGTGCCCAAAGGTCAAGAAAGGTTACGGTTGAGTGTGACTTGGTATCATTCCCAAGCCGATTTGGATCGACTGGCGTTGGAAATTCATACAGATTTCGAGTTGCATTGACAATCTGTATGGATTTTTGCGACTTATTTTGGTAACTAAGCCTTGCTGGCTTGCATCATTTAGGCTTTGTTTCTCATGGTCAGGTAGTCGGATTTTGTTAAATAATCGAGCCATTCAAAGTAGTGGTGAGGGGCGGGTTCCAAAGGAAGGGTTGGCGGGCTGAGGTGCAAGGCCAACCATGCGGCCTTGGCGTCGGGATTGAGCTCAATATGGGTTTTGATGGGGTGGTTGCGGCCATAGCAATAGAAGAGCCCGCTTCCCTTGGGGAGGTCTTGGGTGGCGACCAGGGCGGTGAGGGGAATGCCGTCGTGGTCGAGATTGAAGGAGGTGAGGTTGGGGAAGCTGTCGTTGATGAGCTCCGCACCGCTGCCTTGGCGGGTGGCGTCGACAAAGGTGTCGTTTTGGATGAAGGTGTAGGCGATATCTTGGGGGGAATCGAGCCCTAAATGGCCCAGTCGACCGACATAGAGGGCGATTAGATCGCCGGCTTGAACCTCTGCGGTGAGATGGAGGGTCCATTGGGTGGTGACGGGGAGGCGTGGGTCTTGTCGGGCTTCCCAAATGGGGGCTTGGTGGTGGCTGAGAGCTTGGATAAAGGCGGGGAGTTGGGCGCGAAGGTGGGCGTCTAAGAAGGCGTTGAGCTCGGGATAGGATGAGGATGAGGATGAGGATGAGGATGAGGATGAGGGGAGAGGTGATAGATTGAGTTCCTGCAGCCATTGGCGCAGACGGGTGTCGAAGGCCCATTGGGGGAAGGGATAGTAGCGTCGGGAGTTAGG
>JAHFCZ010000010.1 GCA_023249285.1 bacterium
GCTAAGTCAGCTTCTCCCAAATAAGGCGGAAAAAGCTGAGAATAATGGCGGGAAGGCTGCCAAACCGGTCTTCGAGTTCGGCTTGGAGGTCTTCGAGCTCGTAACGGTAGCGGATGCTGGCCAGACGTTGGTAGATGGCGAGGCGTTGGCGAGGGTCTTCGATGTAGGAGTCTGGAATGAAAATTTGCCGATCCGGGGAGACTTGGAGGGCGGATTTTTTGGCGGCGGCTGGGCCTTTTTGGGTGGTGAGCGCGTCATTGAGAAGCTGGCAGTAGAGCTCGAAGCCAACTGCGGTCATGTGCCCGTGTTGGCGTTGGCCTAAGAGCGTCCCTGCGCCTCGGATTTCGAGGTCGCGCATGGCAAGTTTGTAGCCTGCGCCCAGGGCGGCATATTCTTTGATGGCTTGGAGGCGCCTCTGGCCGAGCTCGGATAAGGCCTCTACAGATTGGAAGAGAAGGTAGGCAATGCCTTGGGTTTTGCCGCGGCCGACGCGGCCGCGGAGCTGGTGGATTTGGGAGAGTCCAAAGTGATCGGCGTCTTCGATGATGATGGTGTTTACTCCGAGATTGTCGATGCCGTTTTCGATGATGGTGGAGCAAATCAGGACGTCGAATTTTTTGTTCCAAAAGTCGAGCATGGTGGTCTCAAGGGCATGTTCACTCATTTGACCGTGGGCCATGGCGAATTTGAGTTCAGGCAAGAGGCGCTTTAGGGCGGCCATTTTTTGGGGCATTTTTTGGACTTGGTTGTAGACGTAAAATACTTGGCCACCCCGGGTATGCTCAAAGGTGATGGCTTGGGCGATGAGGGTGTTTTCAAAGGGCAGAATGTGGGTGGTGATGGGGCGTTTTTGGAGGGGCGGGGTCTGGATGGTTGAAAACTCCCGGGCCCCAGTTAGAGCCATGTAGAGGGTGCGGGGGATGGGGGTGGCACTGACGGAGAGGACATCGACACCGAGGGTGAGCTGCTTCATTTTCTCTTTGTGGGTGACCCCGAAACGCTGTTCTTCATCGACAATCAGGAGGCCAAGATCTGCAAATTGGACGTCGGATTGTAAGAGGCGATGGGTGCCGACAACAACGTCGATTTTGTGGTCTTTGAGGTCTTTGACGATCTGTTGCTGTTCTTTTTTACTATTAAATCGTGAAAGGCTGGCCACACGATAGGGGAAATTTTTGAAGCGTTCCATGAGCAGATGATGATGTTGATAGGCCAATAGGGTCGTGGGGACGAGAATGGCAACTTGTTTGAGGCTGTCGCAGGCTTTGAAGGCGGCCCGGAGCATGAGCTCGGTTTTGCCGTAGCCCACGTCCCCACAAAGGACCCGATCCATCGGGCGAGTGGATTCCATATCGGTTTTGATTTCTGTCAGACTTTTGTGTTGATCTGGGGTGAGGACGTGGGGGAACTTGGCCTCAAAATCGAGTTGGGTGACGGTGTCTTCGGCAAAGGCAAAGCCCGGGGCCAGGGCTCGTTTTTTATAGAGTAAGACGAGATCTTGGGCGAGGACCAAAAGCTCTTTTTTGATTTTTCTGGTGGTTTTTTGCCAGGTGCCGTCGGTGAGGCCGTTGAGTGGGGGGTGGATATCTGCGCTGGCATAGCGGTGGATGAGGTGAAGTTGGTCGAGGGGCACGTAGAGCTTGTCGGTGCCACGATATTGGATATATAAAAACTCCCCTTCTTGGCTGCGAAGGGTGAGGCGGACCAGGCCTTTGAATTGCCCGATGCCGTAGTGCTCATGGACCACAAAATCTTCGGGTGCAATTTGAGACAGGAGTGAATCGTCGAGGGTGTCGGGGGTAAATACAATCCCGTCGATCGTTTCGGTGGGTGCGAGCATGGGGTGAATCGTGGTCTCGGTGATGTTGGAAATGGAGCGTTGGGAGTGCGCATAAAACGAGGTAAAGCGGTCGAGCTGGTTTTCAGTGTCGTATTCAAGACGGAGTGGGTGGGATTGGCGGGCTGGAAAAATATCGACGACGCTGCCCCGCACCGAGAAATCACCGGGTTCCATGACCAAGGGGTTTCGGGTGTAACCGAGGGTGATGAGTGACGCGAGCAGGGTCTTAAATGCAGGCGGTTTGGCCAGCGTGATCTTCAGCGGGGACGGGGACGGGCTCATTGCGTGTAGAGAATTTTGTAGATGAGGTAGCTGTTGAGGACGCGACGAACGTAGAGGCGGGTTTCAGCGTAGGGAATGCGATCGACGAAGGCGTCCAGGTCTTGGGTGGGGCCTTGGTGGATCCAGCGGTAGGCGGAGTCAGGGCCTGCATTGTAGGCGGCAAGACTATAAAAATTGGGGCCGGGGAATTGGCGTTTGAGCCAAGAGAGATAATAGGTCCCGATGCGGATATTGGTGGCGGGATCGAAGAGTTGGTCATTGTTTTTCCAATGGATGCCCAATCGAAACGCGACTTCGCGGCCGGTTTTGTTGGAGACTTGCATTAGGCCTTTGGCCTGGGTTTTGGAGAGTGCGAGGGTGTCAAAGGTACTCTCTTCGCGCATCACGGCCAGGACCAAGTAGGGGTCGATGTTATAGAGCTTGGAGTAGGTTTGGACATGATCCCAGTAGGGACGGGGGTAGAAGAGTTTGAGTAAAAATCGGGGCATGTGGTCTTGGACTAAGGTGAGGGGGTTGCCTTCCCATTCTGGAAGCTTGGTCAAATCATCGACTAGGGCCCCGCGGAGCTTGGCCAAGAGCGTGCCGTAGAGGTAGCGCAGGTGAAGGCCACGCGTGGTGTCGGGTTGCAGGGTGCTGATACTGAGGACTTCTTGGCTGGCCAGTACTCCCAATCCCATTTGGTAGAGGGTGTCCACATGGACGGCAAGATTTTTGAGGCTGTCGGGGTATTGTTCTTTCCCATCAAGTGCATCGATTAATCGTTCGTTGGTGAGATAGGAAATGGGGGTATTGAGGAATCCAATCTGCACATTTCCGGACTCCCGTTGATAGAATTTGAACAGGTGGGCGGCCACGACGGAGTTGCGGACCAAATTGCTGAAAAAGAGGTTGAAATCTGAAGGGGAGCTTCGTTTGAGTGCCATGGCTTTGAGTTCTTTTTGGCCTTGATCCCAGATGAATTGTTGCCAGTACGGGGAGTCTTTGTACTGGGTGGACAATGTCTTTTTGGCCTCAGCGAAGAGGGTGTAATCGCCGTGTTCACTGTAGTAGATGCAGAGCTGATAGCAGGCCCAGGGGGCGTAACTGGATTTGGGGTAATTTTTGAGGAGTGTTTTGATGGGGGTGAGGGCCCTAAGATCCTGGGCATAAATGGCGGCTTGGCCCGAGTACGCCAGGTCTCGGGAGTGCATGCTTTTGCCGACGTCCCGAATGGCGGCCAGCTCAAAGGTGCGCTTGGCTTCGGTATAGCGGCCCAATTGCATGTAGGCCAGTCCTTGGTAAAAATACACATCCCCCAAGTAGTCGTTTCGGCCGAATTTTTTCATAAACCAATTGACTTGTTTCACGAGAAGATCGTATTGCTTGTTGGTGTAGAGGGTTTTGATGAAATTGAGGTGATCTTTGGGTGTCTTAAAACAGTCTGAGAGGTCTGCATTGACCTTGAGAAGGCTCTGGATATGACGCCAGAGGGTGCCATCGGGGTCGGTGGCCGGATACTCGGCCATGAGCTGGCCATAATGGGTGAAGCTGTCCTTGCGATTTCGGGCTTCGAGGTCCGTGTAGAGGAGGACTTTGAGGGCTTGGGGGGTGATCACCGGATCGTGTTGCGTGTTCAATAGGCTGCTGCAGAGCTCGGCGGCTTTGGCAAATTGACCGTGATCGTAGAGGGCTTGGGCATAGTCCACTTGGCTTTTATGGAGGAGGAAAATGTTTTCATATTCCCAACGTTGTTCCATGATGTCTTGGCTTTCGCTGAGGTCTTGGTTTTCCAAGGAAATGAGGAACTCGATATAGTCGAAATAATCCTTGTATCCTGGGATCCGTTGGGCCTGATCGAGAGCGGCTTTGGCCTGCACGGGTTGGTGTTGGGCGAGAAAAATGAGGCTTTGCAAAATGGGTTTGTTGGGGTTTTGCGTGCTGTCCACTGCAGTGAGCTCGAGTTGGGCTTGTTTAAAGTTGGCCTGATAATAGCTATGCAAGGCTTGGGCGTAGGCATTGTTTTGGCCCCGGATGGGGAGGGCCATCGCAAAAAATAAGGCGAATAAATTCAGGGCTAGAAAAATTCTAGTGCTTAAAATGACGGACTCCGGTCAGGCACATGGCGATGCCGTTTTGGTTACAGGCGTCAATGCTATCCTGGTCTTTTTTGGAGCCCCCTGGCTGTACAATCGCGGTGATTCCGGCTGCCGCGGCGAGGGTGACGGAGTCGTTAAAAGGGAAAAAAGCGTCGGAAGCGAGCACGGCCCCTTTGGCCTGTTCGCCGGCTTTTTTAAGGGCAATTTCAACGGCTTCGACTCGGCTCATTTGACCTGCGCCAATCCCAAGGGTTTGGCCATTTTTAGTGACGACAATGGCGTTGGATTTGACGGCGCGTACCACCGAAAATGCAAAGGCCATTTCGGCTTTTGTGGTGGTGTCAGCTTTGGCCTCGGTCACGGTGTCCCAGCCGGTAGGGTCAATGGGGGCATGATCTGGGGTCTGGACCAAGAATCCGCCTTGCACATGACGGTAGGTTAAGGCTTGCGCAGCAGTGCTGGCGGGGAGACTGATGACACGAAGGTTGGGTTTTTGGGCCAAAATTTCGAGGGCTTCCGGGCTGAATTCCGGGGCAATGACGACCTCTAAAAAGGTTTGGGTGAGGAGTGCTGCGGTATCGGCGTGCACGGGTTGATTGAGGCCGACAATGCCACCAAATGCAGATACTGAGTCGGCAGCAAGGGCCTTGGTGTAGGCGCCGGCTAGGGTGGTGTCTGTTGCGACCCCACAGGGATTGTTGTGTTTGATAATGACCGCTGCAGTGCCAGGTAATGCGGTCACCATTTGCCAAGCCGCATCGGTGTCCAGGAGGTTGTTGTAGGACAATTCTTTGCCTTGATGGATGGTCATGTCGGGGAGCCCTTTTTCCCCGGCCAATGCGTAAAAGGCTGCGTTTTGATGCGGATTTTCGCCGTAGCGCAGGGTAGAGACCTGGCTCAAAACCGGGCGAATTTCTTTCGGAAAGTGCTCGGCTACGAATTGTTGACCTAGGTAGCTGGAAATAATGCCGTCGTAGCGACTGGTATGGGTGAAGGCTTCGAGCGCGAGTTGTTGTTTGGTGGTAAGCGACAGTGTGCGTCCAGAATTTTGTAATTCTTCGAGCACGGTTGCGTAGTGTTTCGGGTCGACGATGACGGCGACGTGATGGTAGTTTTTGGCGGCGGATCGGATCATGGACGGGCCACCAATATCGATGTTTTCAATGGCTTCTTCGAGGGCGACATTGGGCTTGGCGATGGTGGCTTCGAAGGGATAGAGGTTCACGACTACCAGGTCAATAAATTCGATGCCGTGGGCTTTGGCGGCCTCAACGTGGGCAGGGTGATCGCGAAGTGCCAACAGCCCCCCATGGATTTTGGGGTGCAGGGTTTTCACGCGTCCGTCCATCATTTCAGGGAATCCAGTGACGGAATCAATGGAGAGGACCGGAATGCCAGCGTCTTTGAGGAGCCTGAAGGTGCCGCCGGTGGAAATGAGCTCAAATCCGAGTGAGACGAGCCCTTGGGCAAAGGGGATAAGCCCTGTTTTGTCTGAAACGCTAATCAACGCACGTGCCATAATATAATTCCTTTATTTAGGTTTAAAATTGTATGCAATTTCCTTCAAAGTTTCCACTAAGATCCGGTGCTCTTGGACTAGAATGCGCTCAGACAGGGTGTCTTCGGTGTCGCCGGGGAGGATGGGGACCTCGGCTTGTTTGAGGATTTGGCCGCTATCGAGTTGCTCGATGACCAAGTGGGTGGTGCAGCCTGAGCGGGAGACCCCGGCTTCGAGGGCCTGGCGTTGGGCGTGAAGGCCTTTGAAATCGGGCAACAGCGAGGGGTGAATATTTAACAGTCGATTTGGAAAGGCGCGCAGCAGTGACGGTCCGACAATGCGCATGTAGCCGGCCAAAACGACCCAATCGACACCTGCATCTTGGAGGGCCCTGACCATTTCAATTTCATCGGTGCTGACCCGTGTGGGTACCCCATAATGCTGGGCAATCTCGAGACCTTTGGCGGTGGGCTTGTTACTGATGACGAGCGCTACCTCAGCCTGGAGTTGTCCGGCCTGGATGGCGGCTAAAATGGCGGCCATATTGGAGCCGCGACCTGAAATCATGATGCCGAGTTTGAGCATGGTTAGCTAAGGACGACGCCTTTAGGCCCCGCGATGGTTTGCCCAATCCGAACCAGCTGGGCGGATTCGGGGAGGGCTTCCGGTGAAATCACGACCATGCCCACGCCCATGTTGAAGACACGTCGCATTTCGGATTCGGAGATTTGGCCTTCTTGGGCAATTTTTTCAAAAATGGGGAGGGTAGGGAGCTGGGCTTTTTCGAGTTGAACGGTCACATTTTCTGGGACGATGCGGTCCACGTTTTCAGCGAGGCCGCCGCCGGTAATATTGGCGATGCCAGTCAGGGTAAGGTGTTCGAGCAAGGCTTGGATTTGGGGGACGTAGATCGGGGTGGGGGTGAGAATGTCTGAGTCGCTGATCCCGAGTTTTTGTCGGGCTTGAGCCGTGAGGATTTTTCTTGCTAATGTGAACCCGTTGCTGTGAAGGCCGGAGGCCGGTAGGGCGTAGACCTGTTGGCCTGGGGTGATTTTTGAGCCATCGATAATTTTCGATTTCTCAACCACGCCTACGGCAAAGCCAGCGAGATCAAAATCGCCGGGATGGTACATATCGCTCATTTCGGCCATTTCACCGCCGACCAAGGCGCAACCGGCTTGGCGACAGGCGACGGTCATCCCTGAGATGAGGGCTTCCATTTGTTCGGGGACCAGCTTGTGACAGGCAATATAATCGAGGAAAAAGAGGGGTTTGGCCCCAGAGCAGATCATGTCATTCACGCACATGGCCACCAGATCGATGCCCACCGTGTCCAAAATACCGGTTTCAATCGCGATTTTGAGCTTGGTGCCCACCCCATCGGTACAGGATACGAGAACAGGTTGATGATAGCCGGGGGGGAGCTCGACGTGAGCGGCAAAACCGCCTAGGCGATTGAGTACAAAGGGAGAATAGGTGGATTGAACGTGCGATTTGATGAGCTCAACAGCCCGATTTCCTGCATCAATGTTGACCCCGGCATCTTTGTAATCCATAAGGAGATCCACCTTATCTTCTCAGCTCTATTTTCGCAAGGTCTTTGGTGCTACAATACCCGCATCATGTGGAAGCAATTAAAACTGTTTTGGCGGTTCGCCAAAATGACCTTATCGTTTTGGGATAAGATTTTTCTCTCGTTTGTCGTAGGTAACTGCGTGGAGCTCGGCATCCTGTTGCCGCCCCTCGTTTTGCGCGTGCTTTTCGATTACATTTACCCCTACAAAGACCTGGAATTGCTCCTGGTTTTTTCGCTTATTCCTTTGTTTTTGACGGTGATTTTGAATGGGTTGAGCGTGCTGCGGGCATTTACTGATTTGTACGTGAATCAAAATGTGTTTCAGCTCATGTATGCGCGTTTTTATTCCAAAATCCAACGGCTGCCGATGCGGTTTTTTCATAGCCATCCCACGGGGGATTTGATGTACCGGATGACGGATGATTTGCAGATTGTCGAAGTGACGGTGTTGTCGACCATTCCGAATCTCTTGAGCGCGTTGTTTAAGCTCTCGGTGTTGTTGTTTATCTGCATGAGCCTGAATATGTCGCTGACCGTGATTGCGCTGATGGGCGTGCCTTTTTATTTCGTGCACACCCATTTTTTCTCTAAAAAATTGCAAGGTCTTCACCAGGAAAATCAGGAAATGAACGCCCGGTTGTACGACTTGCTCGAGGAGCGGTTGTCCAATATCAAGCTCATTAAACTCTTCCATTCCTGGGCGATGGAAGTGGATCATCTCCTCAATCACGTCAGCAAAATGTTCTTGGTCGAACGCAAGAAAAAATTGGCGAGCGCGACCTACACCATGATCTCCACCCTTTTGAATCGCTTCTGGGCCATGGTGATCGGGATTTATACGGGCTATTGCATTATCAACGGTCAGCTGACCCTCGGGGAAGTCGTGGCCATTACCTCGTATATCGTGATGATGCAAAACCCTTTTGAAGTGATTGCCTCGCTCTACGCGCAGTTTGTGATTTCAGGGGCGTCGTTTGTGCGGGTGGCGGAGGTCTTGGATCACGCGGTCGAGGCTGAGGAAAAAGAAAAGGGCACGGATCTGGTGCTCAAGGGGAAAATTGAGTTTAACAATGTGAGCTTTGGCTATGAACCGAACCGGATGATTTTGCAGGGGATTTCGTTTTCTTTGGAAGCAGGGGGGTCCTTGGCCATTGTGGGGAAATCCGGGATCGGGAAAAGCAGCCTGATTGATTTGATTTTACGGTTTTATCAGCCCAATGACGGGCAAATTTTGGTGGATGGCTATGACTTGAAAACCGTCACCTTACGCAGTGTGCGCCAGCAAGTGGCCTTGGTGTCTCAGGATGCGAATTTGTTTTATGGGTCGATTCGGGACAACATTGGGTTTGGGGTGGAAGGCAAGGTGTCTGATGAGGCGATTATAGCGGCTGCCAAGCAAGCGGATGCCCATGACTTTATTATGATGTTACCTGACCAATACAAATTCCAAGTGGGGCCACGTGGGATGAAGTTGTCGAGTGGCCAGCGCCAGAAAATTGCCATTGCACGTGCGTTACTCAAAAAACCCAAGGTGATTATTTTTGATGAGGCCACTGCGGCCTTGGATGGGGAGTCTGAAAAACAACTTCAGAAAACCATCACCCAACTCAGGGGAAATACCACTGTGATTGTGATTGCGCATCGCTTGTCTTCGGTGAAGGTTGTGGAGCAGGTGATGGTCATTGGGCATAATGGGACGATTGCTGAGAGTGGGAAGGTCCAGGATTTATTAGAGAAAAAAGGCCTGTTTTATCGCTTGTATGAGCTGCAATTGGGGGGCTTTGATGCGTTTTTGCATCAAGTGCATTTCATGCTCAAAGCATTGCGACGTTATCAGCGCCCGGTCAGTGTGGCGGTGATTGAGATTTTGGATTATCCGGTGCTGGTCAGTGAATTGGGGGATCGGCGCGTAGAATATTTTATCGATGATTGCGGGATTGCCATGAGCCTGTTTTTACGGGAAGTGGATCATCTGTGTTACCAATCTAAAGGCCGATTTTGGGTGGCCATGCCTGAAACCGATGAGGCAGGTGCGATTCATGCCATGCAACAGTTGACCGAGCAATTGGCCCATAGCCCCTTCCCGCAAGTGGGGCGTCACGGGGTACATTTGACCTGGCAGGTGAAGCAGTGTCGACCTGAAGATGAGGTGGATGTGTTGGTGGATCAGTTGCCACAGTTTTTGGGAGGGGCCACAGCATGAGTATTATCGACAACTGGATTCCCAAGCTGGCACGTAAAAACTTTTCGGAAACGATGACCTGGGTGGATGCCTTGGTGGTCTTGTTGCTCGGGTTTTTATTGGCGGCGTTGATTTATTTTGATATGACCCCGGTGGATGTGACGATTCCGGTGAGCGTGGCGGGCCCGCGGCAGTTGTTATTGCACCAAGATTATGCCGATGTTTTTCCCAAATCCCGGGCAGTGGTCCTTAAACAATCAGATGTTCGGCTGAGTGTCCATGTCATTCGCAAGGAATATTCTTCCTCGCGCTATATTGTGTTGACGACGGCGGAGCGGATGCCGTTTGAAAATCGGGAGGCCTTACGGCTGGTGATTTTTCGACGAACTATCCTCGATATGTTACTCCGCTCCAAAGCCTCTTTTCTTGAATAAGCTGTTCCAAAATGACTCACTTTCGACGTTTTCGCCCAACTTGAAAACAGCTTTTACAACTAGGAGCTTCGCTAACATCGCGAGAAGCAGCATTTTGAAAACAGCTTTGTTGGTATTAGTTATTTGGGGGGTGAGTGGCGGAGCCGCTGGGGCGGCGGAGCCCCATCGGATTGTGTCGTTGTCGCCCGCGGTGACTGAGATTCTATTTGCTATTGGGGCGGGGCCGCAGGTGGTGGCACGCACGAGCCAGTGTGATTACCCGGTCGCAGCGCAACGGCTGCCGAAAGTGGGTGATTTTTTGACGCCAAATTTGGAGTCGATTGTGGCTCAGCATCCGGATCTTTTAATCGGGGTGGGCTATGAGGACAGTGCCAAACGGGTGGCCTTGCAGCGCTTACCGATTCGGGGGCTCTTCCTTGAAAGTCCGCATGGCGTAGAAGATGTCTATCGTTTGATCCTGGCCATTGGAAGTCAGACGCAATGTACAGGCAAGGCTCAGACCCTGGTTGACGATCTGCGGGCCCATTTGAGGCCTGTGGTGACATCTCGACCCCAACGTGTGGTGGTGTTGGTGTGGGCCTCGCCTTTGATTGCAGCGGGACCCACCACCTATTTGGGCGATTTGGTGCGCTTGGCGGGGGGGAGGATTGTGATCGATTCCAAAATTGGGTATCCGAAAATTAGCCCAGAGATCTTGGTGGCCAGTCGACCTGAGGTCATTTTGGTGACGGATCTCGCGATGGTGAAGGTGGTACGACGATTGCCAGGCATGGCGCAGTCTCGTGTGCCGATTCGGGTGTTGCCTGCGGATATGGTGCTGCGCCCAGGGCCACGATTGGCGGCGGGGTTTGCGGCGGTGAAACAAAGCTTGGCAGTGTCGGCCCCGGGAGTGTCCCATTAAAAGGCGTCTCTGGATCGGGCTGGCCCTTGGGGTGGGTGCGCTGGTAATTTTGGGCTTGGCCTTGGGGCTGGGGAGCTTGTCGATTTGGCAGCTGGATCCCACGGCGGCCTGGCAGGTGATTTGGACCCTGCGATTGCCACGGGTATTGGCGGCCCTGGTGGTGGGGGCCTGTTTGGCCTTGGCTGGGGGGGTGTTTCAAGGGATGCTCCAAAACCCCTTGGCGGACCCGTATATTTTGGGCGTTTCGTCCGGGGCGGCATTGGGGGCCTGCTTGGGGTTATTGACCGGACTGGTAGGGGTGGGGGTCTGGGCGATCCCGATGGCGACCTTTATGGGGGCTGGCCTAACGATCTTGCTGATCACCCTGATGATGCGGTGGACGAAGGGGCGGGTGGTACACCTGATTTTATCGGGGATTATGCTCAATGCGTTTTTCTCGGCCCTGACCTTGATTTTACTTTACGTGGCGGATAATAAAATTCGGGGTTTGATGATGTGGTTTATGGGGGATTTGAGCACTGTGGGCTATGGCGTGCTGAGTGTGTGCGGGGTGTTGGCGGTGATGGTGATCGGGGTCTTGTTGCGGTTTGGTGGGACGCTGAATATATTGGCCATGGGCGATGATTTTGCGCAATCCGAAGGCGTGCGAGTGAAATCCATGCGTCGGCTTTTATTTGCCTTGGCCTCTATTTTGACAGCCATTTCGGTGACTTGTGGGGGAGTGATTGGGTTTGTGGGGCTGATAATTCCGCATATTGTTCGTTTAATTTTGGGGGATGATTTTCGGGTGGTGTTGCCGGTGTCGGTGTTTGCAGGGGCCCTTTTTTTAGTGGGGGCGGACTTGGTGGCGCGGGTCATTATCCCGGGGGTTGAGCTCCCGATTGGGATTATGACCTCCCTGATTGGGGCGCCATTTTTTATGGTATTGCTTTCCAAAAGCGCTGAATAAACTTAAGGTGTAGGCTACAGAATTTATGAAACGACTTTTAAAAATTGCAGATGATAAACGGTCGCGGCTTCTTAATGTCATGCTGGGGACGTGTTGTGCTTTTGTGGCAGGTGCGATTAACGCAGGGGGATTTTTGATTTTAGGGAGCTATACCTCGCATATTTCCGGTACGATTGCAGGGATTTCAGATGCCGTAGTATTGGGGAATGCAGCCGTGGTCTGGCTTGGGTTTTCTGCTGTAGGTAGCTTTTTTCTGGGGGCGTTTATGGCCTCGGTTTTGATTCAAATTGCACAGGCACGTAAGTTGCATAGTAGTTTTGCATTAGCCTTGCTGTGCAGCGGGTGTGTGTTGATTGCGTTGGGAGTATGGGCAACGTTTAGTCAGGATCCTACGCGGGAGCAGTTGGTGTTGCTTTTGGGCTTCTTTTTTTCGATGGGGATGCAAAATGCGACGGTGAGTCGACTCTCTAATTATGAGACTCGTGCGACCCATATGACGGGGGTTGTGACGGATATCGGGATTGAATTAGGCAAATGGATTTCTCGGTCTGCGAGTTATAACCGGGAAAAATTAATTGCCATGGGGTTGATCTTGAGCGCTTTTTTGGGTGGGGGAATTTTGGGTGCCATTGCGATGAAGTCAGTCTTGGGCACGCTCTCCATTTGTCTCTTTGGCGGGGTGTTGGTGAGCTTGGCCCTTTTTCCGGTTTACCGAGATACCCATATTCGGATGCGGTATTTGAAAAAAGCCCATCATCGAAAGGTTAACAATTAACGGTAGACGGCATAGGTGGCACTGACGACCCCAGCCCCTAATTCTTGTTCGGATCCCCCACGCCTGAGCCATTGCCGGGTATACCAACCCATGAGTGTGGTACGGTTTTCGGGCTTCATACGTTCAAATAAATTTGATAATGCAGTTTTTTCACTGAGGCATTGGCCGTCTTGGGGGTACATTTTTCGGCCAATGACGCGGTCTGTTTCTAGGGGTAATCCCAGATAAAGCTTGAGCTTGATCATGCGCTCGACCATCGTATCGGTGAGGAGATCTCCGGGGGTCACGCCCGGGGTGCTGGTTTTGAAGAGCCCACTTTGGTCATGGGCGTCGAAGGTGGTGAGGGCTTCATTGAGATTAAGAAGGACCATTTTGGGCGCGGGACCGGTGTATTGGGCGAAGGCTCTTCGGATTTGAAGGGCTTCGTTTTGGGAGACAATTAGGGTATGGACTTGGTCGGTCTCATCCCATTTCATGAGTACAAAATGTCCGCGTAACAAGGGCTGCTTGTCTTCGGTACAGGGCTGGGTTGCGATGGGGCAGGCAAAATTATCGCTGACAAAACAATTTGGAATCCCTTTAACTGGTTTGGAGGGGGGAAGGTCGGCAAAGAAATCTTCTGAGAAAATGGACATGGGGTCCCAGGTGGTTTCTGATCTTGGGAGATCCGATGAGACTTGGGTTTGACGTCTGATCTGGGTGTGCGTGGCGACTTGGGAGGCGACCTCTACTGTGGTTTGGGTTTGATGCACGCTTTTTTGACTGCTGCGTAATTCGAGACGTAGTGGCAAACTCTTGCTGGCTTTGTCGATGATGGCCTGCATGTCTTTTTGAACAGCCTTGGACATGAGGTTGGGAAAGGACTTGCGATAGTGTTCCAATAAGTGTTGGAGGCAAAGCTTGGGTTCAACTACAGATTCTTCAATCGGCATATCTTCCGGTTGCAAGGGTTGTGCCTGGACTCGAATTTGCGTGGCTTCACGGTAGTGCTCGACAGAATGGCGACTGGGGTCTCGTAGGATATTTTCACTTTCCAGAATTAAGCGGTGGTAGAGCTGGCCCTTGGTGGCACTGAAGTAATGTTGCCGGGCTTCGTTTTTGCCTTTGATGCGTAGCCACAATACGGTGTCTGCGACAGAGATATCCCCTTCTGGTTTTTGGAGATCCCGTCTTATCGAGGTCATCAATTGGTGGGCGCACACGACCTGAATGCGATGGGGGGATGGGGCTCCGGAACGAACGGCCTCGGGTAATTGGGAGGTGTGTTCCCGAACGCGTAAAACGGCCTGAACAAAGGATTCGTAGGAAGATTGTGCGGATACGGTGATGACGGAGCAGGTGGCTTCTTTATTTTTGGCATCGGTGCCAATGGTGTCTTTGTGGGAATAGAATCGAAGGGTCTGTTGCCCTTCGCTTGCGGTTTGGACTTGTGTTTTGCTTAATCCGTCCTCAAAGTAGTGCACCTGACCCAGGTTGGGGAATTTGGATAAGAGTTGCCGGGCCACATCGTCGGGTTTCATCATCACGCAGCCGCCTTCATCGATAAAGACGACATTTTCTGAGGGTGGGATGAAGGCCTGGAGTTGGGGCATGATGGGGTGACTTTCATCAAAGGTTAGTACTGGTGGATGCTGGGTCTGGGTGAGTAATCCTGATAAAAATACGGGTGCTTCTTTGTGTTGTTTGATGCGGATTTCTTCTAACCATGTATCGCTATCTTGGGTGGTGCCACTGGTGGCCAGAAGGCGCTGGAATCCCGTTTGTAAATCCCAGGGGACACTGTAAATCGACAGGGGTTGAATTTGCAGTTGGACGGCGCAAATTAATTCAAAATAATGGTCTAAAAGTGCTCGGTGGCGTTGGAGATGTCCTTCTGAGTAGGTGGTGTCGCGCAGCGCTGAATCCACGACTAAACGTGATAAAAATGTACAGACCTCTTCGTCATCGAGCTCAGATACCCCGGATAACCATTGTCGAATTTGCCCCACGAGTTTGGTTTTTGTGGCCCCTTCACTGGTATTGAGGAGTTGGACGATATTTTGAAGAAACCCGACGAGCATCCCTGGGGTGATGCCATGTCGATAGAGTGCGCTTCGGGTTAAATAGACCCGTAAGTCTGGATCTTGATGGAAGGTTTGCTCGCCTTCGGGTGTATTGACGAAGGTATAGGGACGTACGATGGGTTGTGCGAGTGTAAATTGTTGTTGGCCATCTAGGGTGGGAAATGGGCCGTAATCCCGCAGATATTTCAGATCCATTTGCGTATACGAGAGGTATTTGGCGGTCAATTTAAGGGTTGCGACCAGGGCCGGATTTTTTAAGCCCTCAAAGGCGTGTTGGAGTAAGGGGACCTGTGAGGAGATTAATGTGCCGTTGAGGAATGCCGTGAATAGGGCCTGATGTTGGGGGAATTGAGTTTTGGTTGGCGATAGGATTTGAGCGATGACGTAGGCCTCAAATTTTTCTTGGAGGGCGCCAGCTTCTTGCCCAATGAATTCTGCCATCAAAAAGGTGCCTTGGAGGTCACGATGAATGTGCATCGACGGATGGTCTGGATATTGGTTTGCAAAGGACTCTAGCAAGGTGAGAAACCTTTTGGAGAAGTCCACCCGCGCTGTAGGTAATGGCATCAGCCGTCCTTCACTGCGAATAAACTCCACGGAAGGATCGAATGTTGTATCGGCTTCATCGCTAATGACAATGGCGTTGTGGAAAAAGTCGGCCAGGCGATCTAATCGTTCACACACGGCTTTGAAGAGAGGATGGGCGTGGTCCTGGGGGTGAGATTGGAGTCGTTTTTGATGGTAAGCGGCTCTCGAAACCAGCAATAATTGGTAGGTTTTTGCATCACAAAAAACGGGCCAGCCTTTTAAGATGGCGTGGTTTACATTGGAAATGTGGGTGTTGAGTGCTTTGAGCAGGTCCTCTCCCTGGTTCTCACTTTCCAAACACTGGAGTTCTAATTGAATCACACTACGTTCGGTATGCCCGAAATTGACGCGAAATTGATTCATGGTTTGGGGGAGTAGGTTTTCGGCGGTCATGACCACGACCGCTGTTTGTCCGTCCAAGTGGGCTAGGGCTGTGATGACGCATCCAATGGTTTTCCCCCCGCCCATCATCAGTTGGGCAAACGTATCGGATGTTGCGGTGGCTAAATCCCGGGTGAGTCGTAATTGCGGGTCTCGTAATTTAATGTCTCTGGCATGTTCGAGCTCTAATAAGAAGGGTAAAAGGACGTCTTGTTCGGAGAGGGTCCTCGGTTGGAGTAATTCACCGGCCAGTTGGATTTTGTCGGCATCGGATCCACTGCCTTGTAATGCGGCGATGACACGCTGTGTTTGGGCCAGGAGTACATAGCCAGATTTGAGGTGCAGGAGGTCGGCATGAAGCTTTTCACAGTCTGTTTGGGTGAAGTAGGGGAAATAGATTTGATAGGCGGCCAAATTTCCCATGGCGGCCAGGCGGAATAAGGTTGTCCAAGTGAGGGGGGCTTGAAATTGGGTGAGACGATGAAGCCGTTCACGATACTGGCTGGGTGTGGCCTTGTCGCATTGGGTTTGGTCGTGGGCCAATTTTTCTAAGATTTCATTGGCTTCTTTTTGACATTGTAAGTCTAATTGCTGGCCTTCTTGCTTGCAGTGTAGGAGGTAAGACGGGAGGTCTGTGTCGGATAACCGGTGGTCTTGGAAGGGTGTTCGCATAAAGTCGCTGTGGTGCTGACGATCTTGCGTCATGGCGAGGTGTGTTGCGGGTTTTCCCTGTTGATCGTGAACCGATGATTTTGCAAACTGTCCGGGATGGTCACTGGGCAGGACGGTCTGGGATGAAAACCTGGAGGTTAGGTGACTCAGAATTGCTTCATGGTCTGCGAATAATCGGGGTGGGACTGGCATGGTTTGGGCTGGACGTAAGACGGACGATGACATCCCCGGATGCAGGTACATCGGACGGTAATCTTGGGCGTGTGGCATCGGATTTAAGGGCAAGGGCAGCTGATCATTTTGTAGGTGGGTTACTTTTTTAACAATCGTCTGTGCAAACGGATGCTGGTCTGAAAGTTGTGGGTCTGTGAACCCTTGGGTCAGGGCGATAGCACGTTCTGAGAGGGGTTGCCCGGTGGTGAAGCAGCTTTCGATTAAACGATCGGCCAGGCCATAATTTTTTGTTCTGAAGAATAGCAATGCCAAAAATAAGACGGATTCCACATCCCCAAAATTGGGGATGACTTCATCTAGTGGGCTGATAGTGAAGATTTCATAAGGACGTCCTGCGGGAAGGGGCTTTTCAGGATCCAGCTGCGTTTGTTTGGCTAAGCCCTTAAAATGAGACGCATCAATTTGATAAGTGGGCACAATGATGATGCGTTGACCGGATTCGTTTTGTAAAATGATCCGGGTGCTCAGCCCGGGAATGAGGGATGGGTCTTGGCTGTGGTGTAGCTGATATCCCTGGTGCTCGTTGCAGTTCAATACATAATGCCCATCTTGTTCGACGAGCGAAAAAGAGAGCTTTAATTTAGGTAATACGATGGATAAGGCCTGTGTTTTGCAGTCTCGAAAAACCCAGATATCTCTGGGGTCTGTCATTTTAGAGTCGCTCAATTGGGTGTCTAACATGGCTTTGAGTTCGGGGGCGGCTGATTCAAGTGCGGACATTGGAATCAGCTCTTGTGTGTGTTCGCCGGATAGTGTCAGACGAAAGAGTCGGGACATTCCGGGGGAGGTGTTTTGGATTTTAAAATGGAATTCGCCTTGGTGATCTTGGCAATAGAGGCCATCCTGGCCAATAAACATGCGATAAGAATGCTCGGCGATGTATCGCAGATGGGGTGGGAGGTTGGTGGTTTTGGCATCTATAAATTGGGCATTTCCGGTATAGCCTAATATCGGCTGATCCGGCGGGATTAGGGAAAGCACGGCGACAGACGCGGCTATGGCGGCCTTGCTTGTGCTGAAGGGCTCCGACTGGAGACTTGCCTCTTCTGGGAAAATACTGAATCGCTCGCCCCCGTATTCTTTTTCTACAATCTGGACCGTTTTTTTGGCGTGGGTCTGTGTATGCGTCAGCTCAACCGAGGTTACTGTTTCAAGCCGGACTGCGTTTTCTTTTCCAACCCCGGTGACGCGGTATTCCCCTTCTGTGGTGTTGTATAGGGTGTGAAACCTTAATGTCTGTCCGACCAGGTTTTGGAGCGGCTTGTGCTGCTTTTCTAGCGTATGGAGATGATCCACTAGCGAGACCTGGGGATGCTTTTCGGATGACGGGTGGCTGACGACTTGTATTTGATTTGGAAAGTAGCAGCTATCGTCTAATATTGCTAATATATGGCTACCGATGCGGGTTAGTGCGATCGTTTTATCATTGTTCAAGACGAGGTAGACGACGTCATCCGCCACGTATCTAATTTGGCAAATTATGAGGGTTTGTTTATTTACTGAAATAGGTCTGCCGATGAGAAAATCGAGTTTTTTGTCCTGAAAGGCGGGACTGTAGATCAGGGATGCTAATGTAAACGCGGGTGTGTTGGCAATTTTTGTATCAGGATCCGCGTCCATGAAATACACATCCATTTTGGCGGCGGTGTCAAATAAAGGGCCGCGTAATTGGAGGGTATTCAGGCGTTTTGTTTTCATCCAATCTTGAATAACCGGATTCCCTAGGAGATCCCTTTTTCGGGTGGCTTCAGAGACGCCATTGGTGAACCATTCACCCGTGCCCAAAGATAAGGTAGAGGGACCGCATACCAAGCTCTGTTGTTCAAAATCGAAGCGAACAGGGTGCGGGGTTGCCAGCCCCAGTTGAAGAGAGACGCGGGCTTCAAAGTCCTGAAGATCTGGCGCTGGCTTTCCGGTGATAAATTGGCGAACATCGTCTCTTAATGACAGCAATGCGATAAACCCATTTGCGCTGGCCGCAACATGGCGTCTGGCGATCTCTTCGGTATACAGGAGATTAAATTGGGTGGAGAGGGTGTACCAGGTCATAAAGTCTTCCATTGTGGAAATCCCCTGATGATGGAGGAGTTGCAGTTGGGTCGTGACCCAGATGGGGGAGGTGGATAGAGCGGGATGGTGTTCGGCAAATGTTTTGAGTTGGGAGAATGTTTGGGTGACACAGTCACGGGAAGGGGCTTGATACGATAGGCTGCTGACCATATTCCAAAATTGGGTGAGCCAGCTGCAGGCGCGTATCATGAGAAGATCGTCTTGGAAAAATACGGCACGCGAGACCATAAAATTGATCAGAGATGTGAATTTTTCAAAGAAAAGTGAATTCTCTTGGAGATTGTGTTGAAAGGCGGGGGTGAGCCTGAAAAATTGACGCTCAAATGTCAGCTGAGCCTCTTGATCGGTTGAAAGTAATAGGTGATTATCCCAGGCCCAATCTAGTAATCGTGCGGCTCCATCAGGCCCGAGCCGTGCTTGAGAATAGTCCAAATAATGCGATTCGGATAACTGGCCTTTTGGTCGAAGTTGAGGCAGAACGACTTCGGCGACGCTTTTGGCTTTTGTGTCATAAAACGGGGGTATTGTGTCAGGATTTTGATTTTTTTCTAAACGATGCCTTACTGGTTTCACATCAAGGCTCACCTGGTCTGTTTCTTCGAAAGATAGTCGTATCTCCGCTTGGATGCTTTTTTCGTAATCGTAGGGCAGATCCTTGATATATTTCTCTGTGTTGAAAAATAAACTGCTCATGCAGCTTTGTCCGGTTAATAATACGTGAAGCCAGGCACTTTCTTTGTGCCCACTTCGGTCAAACTGGTCGGAATCATACTTGGTGCCTGATGCTTCTTTGATGGCATCTCGACCAAATATACGTACAATAGGTAACCTTTCAAATTCCTCATAGGTGAATATTGCGTCGCTGTGGGGCGAGTTTTTCTTGAATTGAAAGACGGGTTCTTTGCTTGCGGATGCGGTTCGCTGTTCAAAATAACGGGTGGTTTCACTCATTTTTTGGGCTAAGTTTACGCTGGGAAAACTTTCTAAAATTTCAAAGACCCTTTGATCCTGATGAAATGGGGATGACCCCATTGAGGGTTGATGCTGGGCATATTTTTCGCCAAATTTAGGGTGCCGGCATGCGAGTCGGTCTAAATATGAAAATAGGATGGTTTGGAGTGCGGAGACTGCAAGTGGAAAATCGGCGTAGAAAGGGTATCCTTTACTGGCATCTGGATCCATTTGTGCAAAATATTGTAAGTCCATCAATGCGGTAGCGATGCGCTCGAAGCTCTCAACTAGTGTCTTGGAGGTGACATCCACTTTATCCCAAAATGGATCGGAGATGGGCGGGAGCTGTGACACTGTCCAGGCAATCTTTGCAAAATATTGGGGACGATCTAAAGGGATAGAAAAGGATCTTATGGCAGTGGAAAAGGCGGAATTATAAAAATTGCTTGCCCGGTCCAATTCGGCAATAAAAGTGTCTGGATTTCGTAATCGATCTGCTTGAAGAACGGTGTCGAAGGTTTGTGGGGTGGGGGGATAGGGGCCAATGTGGTCCAGGGCCGGGGTGGTCGGGGCGAGATAGGGGGTGTCAGATGACAGTGCTTTGGCGTCGATAACGGGTGGGGCAGCCAGTTGTTTTGCTTGGGGTAAGACCAGGATTTCGTCATGCAAGGCCTCCAAATAGGTGGCGGTTTGCGTGACAAAAGCCGGGGTGATTAACGGCTGATCAAGACGTTCCAAATCCAATGCCAGGGCGTTGATTGCATCTCGAACAACGAGCTGGGTTTGATCTTTTTGTTTTTGTTCCGCACTGAGGGATTGTACCCAGTTTTGAAGGCGCCAGAGGGCCTCCAAGAACGTGATCAAGCTAAATTGTGGCTGATCTGGGGGTAAAAACCATGCGCGAAATTCCCTTTGAACTTCATCAAAACAATTGTTTTGAAGTTGGGTACGGGTGGCAAAGCTACTTTTTTGACGGTGGGGACCCAGGGCCTCATAAATGCCAGCTACGTCGCCCACCCCCGTGGTTGTTGCAATCAGTAAAATAGACGGTAAGGCCCTGGATAATTCGACGATGCCCAGTGTTGCCATGACGTGATGGGTGAAGCGCTGTTCGATGGGATGGGGATGGGCGCTCAAGGTATTTCGCCCGTCCCCAGGATTGACCACGGCTATATCTATTTTCCGATCCTTGCGCATGCGGATCACCAACCCCATGGCATGGCCTGATTCTTGCAACACATAGCCAATTGGAAGGGTCAGGGTTTCACCGGGTTGAAGTGTTTGGATATGCCGGATTAAGGATGCAGAGTACTCGAGTAATGTGCCAATCGGTCTGGGTAGTGACAGGGTATAGTAGTAGGCTTCTTTTTGTTTTTTCTCCCATAGGTACTTTGTTTGGGTGTCGTGTTTTTTAAACTCGGTTCTAAACGCTTGAAGGGCTTTCCCAGTGGCTTGCGCTGAAAAAGGCCCCTTGGCTAAACAGTGTTGGTACTGGGCGAGTTGGGGGAGGTCCGCTTGGAGTTGGTGTGCGCCAAGGTCTGAGATGAGGCCTTGTTCATGCAATTGCTGGATCATTGCGGGGACTTGTGTGGCGAACTGTGCAGAGGCGGTAATGCTGGGGAGGGGATCTCCGCCCGGAATATTGGTTCCGAAAGGGCCGAGGTCTGAATAGACTAAACTTTCACTGACGTCGACGGGGGTGGGTGCAGTGAGGATTTGGGCTAATGCCATGGCGTTGCTCGCTGGGGCAGGGGGGGTGCTTTTGAACTGATAGACATCGCAGGCCGGGGTTCCCATCGCGTGGACTGGGGCAGGTACTACCGGCGCACTGACGGGTTGAGTGTCGGCTTGCGCAAATAAGAACGGTAATATTTCGGGGGTGGGTTCAGATGGGTGGGGGATCTCCCGAGGGAGAGGGGTGGGTGGGACCTCACAAAAGGGTTGTGGGGGGAGTGGGGCTGAGGGAGGGGCTTGGTTTTCAAGCGGGACGGTCCATGTTCTTTGGACGAGTTCTATCTCGGGGACTGAGGGTGCGCCAGGGGTAAACGATACCCCATATCTCTGTGTTGCTACCGGGTGTCTTGCTGGATTGGGGACTGGCGCTCCAAAGACGCTTGCATCATCGGTGGGTCTTGGTGCTCCGAAACCCAATGCCCAGACGTCAGTCGACGACTCTGAGGCGAGGGGTGCATGCCCGGGTTGGGCCTCGAAGGTTGCGGTTTGTATTTTAAGCGCCAATTGGTTAGTGACTGGATGTCGTTGGATACCGACGGTATACTCTCCCGGGCCTTTGTAAGGGGTTTGGGCGAGTTCATCGGGACTCAGCGGCACGGCTTGTCCATCGGGGAGTTTTACCATTGCGTCCCCGTTGTCCCCGATATGGAGTTCCCCATCGCCCATATCTTGAAAGCGTTGATCTTGGGTTCTTTGGGACTCTTGCATGGTGCGGGGGTGGTAGTATCCGGCGGCATTGATGCCCATTTCACATAATTGCAGGGCGGCAATTAGGGCGAGCTGCATTCTCTTGCGATCTTCTTCTTGTTCATATGCCAGATCGTAGGGCTTTCCAGTGTGATCGATTCCAAGGTCAAATCCTTGGCAAAAGATCTGGGGTTTTGATTTTCCTGGGGTGAGGAGCTCTGCCGGGCATCCAGCGCTTTGGAGTGTTGATGCTACCTCCATTTTGAGCTGCTGACAGATGCGTTCACGTATCAAAATTGACTCTGGGTACTCACTTTCTCGATGCTGTTGGGCGGCTTCTTCAGTCCAGGGACCTGCCGTTTGCGCGGCGCTTTTGGTGCCCCATGCTAAGAATTGTTGCCACAGGCTTTTTGTTTGGGGGATATTGTTTTCCTGATTCAGGAGTTGGTGGGCACAGAAAAAGGCATCGAAGAGGGAGTGGCTGTCATTGGGGGTGGGGAATGCTTTGTCGGGGGAGAGTGGTTGGTCGATGTAATACCCCTTAAACACGTGGGCAGGATGCCCTTTGGGTTGGTGTTTGAGGCATTGATAGTGGCTTGTGGTTTCTGAATTGCTATAGGTGATCACGAGGGCTCTTTGGTCTTCCTCGCCATGGAAATAATGGTGTTTTTCTGTGATTTTGCCATTTTCTAAGTGCAATACAATCACATTTTCTTTAAAATGCTTTGCGGCGGCTTGTAGTGCCAGCTCATCCCCGTGAACCCTTGGGTGCAAGATGGATCGGGCGTGTTGAAAAGGGTTTTTACACAGGGGGATATAGACCCCCGTTTGGGCGTTTTGGAGTCTTGCTGCAGCACGTTTGAGCCTGTCCGTATTTTTTGAGGGAACCCAGAGTCGATGGAGGGTTTCGCCAGGCGTTGCGGTTGCCAGATCTACCCACTCAAAGTGGTGGGGTTGTGTTTGACGAAAGTAGAGTGCCCATCCTGTGGGCATGGTCACGAGTTTGGATCTCAATTCTTTAGCTGTACAGCTGGAAATGGGTTTTCCATTAACCCATACGGTGGGCTCGGGGATGGGGTTTCGGGACAGCCATCGTGACACTAGGGTGGGGAGGCCCCAGAGTGTCGAGGTCCCTGTGCCGGGCGATGATGTGGCAACCGTTTTAAAAAATAAGACGACCATGCCCTTATATAATCGAAAAAAAAGGAGAAAAGTTGCAGGAATTGGTGGAGAGTCGTGCTAAATGGTGTGAATCTCGACAGTGAACTTGGGTTTGTATGGCAAGTCTGTAAGCGCTACTCCTTGGAATTCATCTACACGAAAACATTTGACCTTATTTGACTCACGTTCAAACCCATAAAAAACGATCTTGCCAACTTTACTTTGTCGAAATGAAAGGGGTTCAACCGTGCGTATTTTATTATGGTAGGTAAGCTTAATACAGAGTCGATTTGCAGCAGAGAACTGTATCTTTTGAATAGGGCCAAAAAAGGTGGGTCTCGAACGATCAATTTTTGGAATCCAAACAGTGCCTTCCTCTGAAAATGGACGTTGGGTGTCAGATTCTGGCATTTCTTGTGTGGCTTCATATAACCAGCTAAAAAACCCGGGTAATTCATCCCAGTAATGTGCCACAGCCGGCAATGCTTGCAGCTGGTGTTGGAGCATGTTTTCCCATTCGGTATGCAATTCTTCTTTTTTGGCATGGTCATCAATAGATTGTAAGGTGGGCGACTCTATCCCTTTGAATTTGCATTTTTCTCGAAGGACTTTGAGCAAGATAGATTTATTGGTTAGTAGAGAACGATTCCAAAATAAATGGGCTACATCATATAAATCTCTTGGGCGAAGACGTTGGGTAAGTGCTCTTATCTTTTCTGCAAATACTTCTTCATACGCATAACAAGTTGCCTTAAATAGGTTTGGATCTCCATCTGAATAAGGGTGACTAACCGAACGAGTGACCGGCTGAAGTACTACTATCTCGTCTCCTGAAAAATCAAATTTGATTTTATATGTACCCCCTTGCTGCTTGGATAATGGGCCAACATACCCAATTTTACCCTCGAAAGAACTAGACCCTCTTGGATTTTTTTTGAATTGAATGGAGTCTTTAGGGATAACAATCCCGCTATGCTCATTGACCCAATCAGATATTTTTTCACAAGCTTCTGACAGGTGTGTCATGGTGACGGGGGATTTATTAGATAAGGTAAAATCTAAATCTTCAGAAAAGCGGTAAGTTTCGAAATAACATTTTTTGAGACATGTTCCGCCCTTAAAAACCCAGTGCGTGGTTTCCGGTTTAGTCGCATGAATGCCAGCCAAAATCCAGCTGAGAACATAGTCCTTTTCGACAACATCAGGGCGGATGCCATCAATTCGAGAAAAATCTAAAACCTCTTGTTTTGTAATCATTGCTTAAAACTCAAATCCCTCTGGAATCCATAGACGCCATTTGGTCACAAGCTTGGGGCATTTTAGTTTCAAATCAATTTTCACATTTCCACTAGTAAGGTGCGCTTTGCATGCCTTAATCAAGCGTGTGCTTTGTGGATAACGCGTTTCCAAAATAAATCCTAATCGTTTGAAAATGGCCCCATTTTCCATACGGGTGGCATAATCAACCAGCGTTTCTTCATTTTTATAGCTAGATTCAAAATAAGCTGAAAGCATATCCACCGTGGGCCTAATACCACCTCCAATAATCGGATTATCCAACATATCGATTATTGTTTTTGTAGGATCTGAAAGATTGACCTTAACACTGCCTTTCCAGACAATTTTAGTTCCAAAAAACCGATTTTCTGTGAGAGTTCTAAGAAAAAAATGTGTGTCTCGGATAATTTGTTCTTTTTTTCGAGGCTGACGAGTAGTCATTATTGAGATTGAGTTATAAATTTGCTCCGTAAAATCCCAATGTTCTGCTGCACTCCATCCACCAATATAACAGGGCGAAAATAACTGACTTGCAATGACCCATGGTTCTTCAATGGGAACGTCTGAATGGCTAGATTCAAGGGGGACTGCGATATAACATCCCTGTTTAAGCCTTGAGACCCAGCCCGTTTTATTCCATTGCGCTAAAAGTTTTGCCGATTGAGACGGAGTTAGTTGAAGGGTCTCAGAAACAGCCATAGGGGTAATAGTGCCCTGGATTTCGCGAACAACTTTTGAGAGCTGCTCTCTAGATTTTTTTCCGATACCTAGTTGATTCTCTGGCTGTAAATTCATGGTGTATATAATATGTCATACTTCTATGAATATGTGAATATTAATATATTTAGTGTACTATCCAGGGTATGTGTATTTTGAATGAGTATTGAACAAAAAAACGAACTTTTGGAAGGGCTAAAACCTCTTAAGATGAGGCTAAATGGGTTCGTTTTTTAGGAAGGAGTGGTGCTTAGAGGCGGAGCGATTTAGACGGGGCTAGCGTCGCCCCCTCAGCCGAAGCAAGTTCGTCTGAGCCTCCCCCTCAGTTCGATTCCTGGTGGGTTTGTGTTGGAGAATTCTAATGGTGCCTAGAGGCGGAATCGAACCACCGACACGAGGATTTTCAGTCCTCTGCTCTACCGACTGAGCTATCTAGGCCTACGAACGATTTTTGAGGCTAAAATCTGGAGCCGACGACAGGAATTGAACCCGTGACCGACTGATTACAAATCAGTTGCTCTACCAACTGAGCTACGTCGGCTTGCCTCAAAAAGGTAGCGAGATTGTAGCCTGATTTATTAAACATTTCAATGGGATGTCCCTGCAATTTTTGGGCATTTATACGCGATTTTGGATGAAGTGTGCGGGGCATTACCCAAATAAATCCTTTTGAAGGGACACGTGCTTCTGGGATAGGATGGTAGGTCTTATGATCCACTTTCGAAAAACAACGGCGGGTCCGTCAGCGGAGGTTCTACCTCGGCCTTTGAGTGCAGAGATGGACTTTGCATTGGACGCGGCTGTGGGGAAATGGCTGAAAGACTGTAATATTGTCGGTAACATTGTCCGTGGTTGTGAGTATCGGCTTGAAAAATTGGTGTGCGCACTCGCGTTAGAAACTCCGCCTAATAATCCTGCACGAATCAGGCTTGCTACGGCTATTAGTACGCCGACTTTTGTTTATGATATGACCCAGCAACTTGCGGATGTTTTGGTAAGTCGTAGGGATTGGCTTTTTGAGAGATTTACACTGAAGTTGTTCAAAGAGGTTCTGGGTCTTATGGTGGCGGGGGAGTATGAGACGGCAAGGACATCTTATCGCGGCCTAGGCCTTCCCTTGGTGTATCCGGTTGCGGCGGGGGATCAACCCGAGGTGATGACCCTGCCCGTGCCCGTTCTCCCTCCACAGCCATTGACTGGCGCTACCCCTGTTGTTCTCGCTGTCCCCTTTGTTCTCGTTTCGGATGACGCTGGTGCTTTGGCATCCCCCATGGAGGTTGAGGTAGACTCTGTACCGGTAGCCCCTGCACCCTCTCGTCCACAAAAACGGAAAGCTGTCGGTGACCTTTCGGAGAGAAGGCGGAAAGTTGGCGGTGCCCCCCCGGCAGGACCGGATTCGGAAGCAGACACGGAGACTTTGCGCACGCTTACGGACTTCGTCGAAGCGGCGTTCACATTGCCTCCCGTCTCTCTGGATCTTCTGAGCACGCTCATGCAAGATTTATCTTCGAGCGCTGCTACTGCTTCCGCGATGTCTGTTCCCACTGAGACTTCCTTGCAGCCGCCCCCAGTGCCGCGCTCTTTACGAGGCCGTATTACTCTGTCTCCACCGTCGTTACCTCCACAGCCCACCGCCGTTGGGAATTTTTTTTGTGGGGTGATGCGTCATCTAGTATTCGGGATATGTGATCCTATTAATTACCAGAGCTATTTGGTTGAACTCTATAGAAGATTAGAATCTAACCCCCCCGACTGGGCTAGCTCTATGACTCCTGCAGAGATTGAGCCTTTCCTTTTCCCACTGAGGCTTTTAATTCGCATGGATGAGAATTCCCGGAGTACTTATGTGAACACTTATGTGGCTGCGTTACTCGGATTTTCGAGATTTCACCGATGGCCAGATGCGACTTCCTTTCAACTGCCCCCAGTAGGGTCAGCTGAACAGCCTGCCGCTGTTAGGAAGTTTCTTGACGCGACGATGCAGCATCTATTATTTGGGATATGTGATCCTAGTAAGTACGAGCTCCATTTGAAAGTACTCTGTAGTAGCTTAGAATCTTACTACGCCCTGGATGACAGGTCTCGGCTTGAGCCTTTCCTTTCCCCACTGAGACGTTTAATGGGCAAGGATGTGGCTTCCCGGAGTATTTGTGTGAACATGCATGTGGCTGTGTTACACGGATTTCCGAGAATTTATCTAGGGCTAGTTTCGTAATCAAATAAATCATTTTGAAGGTATATGCGCTTCTAGGCTAGAATCTTGGGTCTTATGATCCACTTTCGAAAAATAACGGCGGGTTCGTCGGTGGGGGTTCTACCTCAGCCCTTGAGTGCAGTGGCGGACTTTGCATTGGAACGGGCTGTGGGGCTTTGGCTGCAAGGCTGTCATGTTCTCCGTGGGGGTGAGTATAGGCTTGAAAGATTGGTGTGCGCACTCGCGTTAGAAGATCGGCCAAATAATCCTGCACGAATAAAGCTTGCTGCGGCTATTGGTACGACGACTTTTGTTAATGATATGAGTCAAGAACATAGGGATGTCTTAACAAACGACCTTAATTGGTTTTTTTCGTACTTTACACCAGCGCTTTTCAAATCGGTGCTGAAGCTTATGAAGGCGGGGGAGTATGAGAACGCAGGGGCATTTTATCGCCGCCTAGCCCTTCCCTTGGTGTATCCGGTTGCGCCGGGGGATCCACCACAGGCCGAGGCCGCGCCAGTTCTCCCGCCACAGTCCTTGACGGCCTCTGCTGCCGTTTCGGATGGGCCTGTTGCTTCGGCATCCCCTATGGATGTTGATAGAGCTGCACCCCCTCTTAGACAAAAACGGAAAGCGGACGGTGCCCCGGATTCGGAAGAAGCAGCGAAGATTTTGCGCGGATTTTCTGACTTTCGCCGAGCAGGGCTCGACGAGCTCTATCATACTCTTCCGGGTCAACAAGGTGTGTCCATGCCAGGGTCACTTTCGAGTGCTGCCCCTGCTCAATCCTTTCAGGGGCCATCTGCTGCTTCCGCGGTTCCTTTTTCCGCTGCGACTTCCGTTCAAGCCACCGCAGCACCCTTCATTTCACAACCCGCTTTGATGCGCCCAATGCTGCCAGCTGAACGGACTGAGATGCCGACTGTTTTGCGATTTTGGTGCGATACGATGCGTTATCTACACCAGATTCCGGATTCTGCCCGCCTGGACTATTTGAGGCCTTTCGTGGATGGGTTATTAGTCAGTTTTGATATGGCTCACCCATTTGATATGGCTCAACGATGTGACCTCTTCCTCATTAACCAAATAACTCTTTTAAGGGTGATGACTGTGGCTGAGCGGGATTCTTTTATTCAACTATTTATGGATCGGCTACACGCATTTGAGAGCTCTTCCCGAGGGCCAGCTTCGTAAT
>JAHFCZ010000159.1 GCA_023249285.1 bacterium
CGGCTCAGTTCCCCTTGTTTCAAGGCGGCTCGGAATTTGGAGATATTCGCCTGGCCCAGTCTCAGCTCAAGGTGGTGCAGTTGACCTATGATCAACAGCACCGCTTGTTGACGACCCAATTGAACCAAGATCTGATTGGCTTGCGCTCTGCCATTTCGCAACAGCAGTTAATGGCCGATGCCGTGACGAAAATTGAGTCCAGTTATCGGTTGTCAGTCAATGAATATCAACGGGGATTGGTGACGAATTTGGAGGTGCTCTCCAGCCTGGATCAGGTGGTGTCTGCCAAGCGTACCCAGACCCGCGCGGTGGTGGATGTCGCGGCTAAAACTACCGACTTTAACTTGACTTGGGGAGTCGCCCACTAATGACCTTATCCGATTTAGCCATTAAACGCCCTGTTTTTGCCTGGATGTTGATGTTCGGGCTGATTGTGTTTGGAATTGTGGCCTTTATGCGTCTGGGCGTGAGCCAGTTGCCGGACGTGGATTTCCCCATTATTTCTGTCAATGCGAGCTTGCCGGGTGCTGCACCAGAAGTTATGGAATCCAACGTGGCGGATATTTTAGAAGATGCAGTGATGGGGATTTCCGGAATCAAAGAAGTGTCGTCTTCGTCCTTGCAGGGGCAGACTACGATTACGATTGAATTTGAGCTGAATAAAGATATCGATGTGGCCTTGCAGGAAGTGCAAAGCAAGATTGCGGGTGCGCAACGGAATTTGCCCCAAGATTTGGACCCGCCCACGATTTCGAAAACGAACCCCGAAGACCAACCGATTATGTGGGTGGCCTTGTCTGGGACCCGTCCGCTCCGGGAAATGATGACCTATGCGAAGGACCATTTGAAAGATCAATTTTCGACCGTCTCCGGGGTCGGTGAGGTTATTTTAGGGGGGTATATCGCCCCGAGTGTACGGATTTGGGTGGATCAAACCAAGCTCGACTCTTTGGAGCTCACGGCTCTTGATGTGATCAATTCTGTCCAAGCCCAACACCGGGAAGTCCCTGCCGGATACTTGGAAAACCCGACTCAGGAGCTCAACGTCCGGGTGATGGGTGAGGCCAAGACGATGGATGATTTTTCCACGATCTTTTTGACAGCTCGGGGTGGGACGCCGTTGTGGCGAGATATCCGGTTGGGAGCGGTGGCTCAGGTGGAAAATGGATTGGATGATGTGCGGCGGATTTCACGGTCCATGCACCATTCTGCTGTGGGGTTTGGGATTCGGAAACAACGGGGGGTGAATGCGGTTGAAGTGGCAGGTGCGGTCAAAGAAAAGCTCAAGACCCTCCAAAAAGAATTGCCCCCTGGCATGGCCTTGAATGTGGTCTTTGATACGACCCAATTTATCCAGCAATCCACGCACGAGCTCACTACGACCCTGATTTTATCCGCGATTTTGACCTCGATTGTCTGTTGGGTGTTTATGGGCTCTCTGAGCTCGGCTTTTAATATTATTTTGGCGATCCCCACCTCCATTTTGGGGACGTTTATCTTTATGTACTTTTTCGGGTTTACCCTCAACACCTTTACCTTGTTGGGCTTGTCCTTGGTCATCGGGATTGTGGTCGATGACGCGATTATGGTGCTGGAAAATATCGTGCGTTATCACGAGCAGGGCTTTAGTCGGGTCAAGGCTGCGATTGTCGGGGCCCGGGAAATTACCTTTGCGGCCTTGGCGGCGTCGGTGGCGATTTTGGCGATCTTTGTGCCTGTTATTTTCATGAAGGGGATTATCGGGAAATTTTTCTTCCAATTTGGGATCACGATTTCGGTAGCCGTCTCGCTGTCGTTGTTGGAGGCGTTGACCTTGGCCCCCATGCGAAGTTCCCAGTTTTTGAACGTGGCCCGTGATGGATTCGTGGCCAAAGCTGTGGATGGATTGATGCATGGTCTGACCACCACGTATCGCCGGATTTTAGCGGCTTGCTTGAATCATCGGGTGCTGGTGCTCTTGGCGGCGGTGGTCTTTTTTGTGGGGTCTATTTTTGCGGTGAAACTCGTGAAGGGGGAATTTGTCCCCCCTCAAGATCAAAGCCGATTTTTAATTCGTGTTCAAACGCCGCTCGGTTCTTCCATCCACTTCACCGATAAAGTGATGCAGGATTTGGAACATCGGTTGATGAAACTACCCGGCGTGAAATCCTATTACGCCGCCGTGGGCGGGTTTGGGGGTGGGCAGGTGAATACAGGGATGCTGTTTGTGACCTTAGTGCCCCAAGGCGAACGACCGATGACCCCAAAAGGGCGGGTGACGCAGGCGATGGCGATGCAACAGG
>JAHFCZ010000160.1 GCA_023249285.1 bacterium
GATAGCGGCATGTATGACGGCATTAACAAGGGTTTCTCGCGTGCTACTGGGGAGATTTTTGCTTACTTGAACAGCGATGATTGCTATTGCCCAGAGGCAATCCAACGTGTTGTAGATACTTTTATCTCCACAAAAGCAGATTTTGTGTTCGGGGACACAGCCTACATCGACGCACATGGCCATCCACTCTACACGTATCGGGCCATTCCGACTTCCCCAGAACGGGTCAGACAGATCCGCCGCCCCACAATGGCACAGCAGGCCACGTTTTGGACGGCAGATCTCCATCGTCGTCTCGGTGGGTTTGACCCCGCCTACCGATACGTGAGTGACTTTAAATTTATGCTCCAAATGGGCCTGGATCCGACCCTCAAATCCACCTACATCCCCCAGGTCTTGGCCGAATTTCGACTCCATCCCCAAGCCATTACCAGCCGATGCGCCAACGATATGACCCTTGAGGCCCAACAAGTGCTCTCCCAGCTCGGTTTCCCCGCCCTAGGGCCCCTTGAAAAACTTAGGTGCTGGATCGGAGAAATCTCCTTAAAATGCCGCAATTTTTCGGCCATTCTGACCAAAAAGCTCACCTGTAAAACGCCATAATGCGCTACCATCCTAACTTCGGGTATACTTACACGCCCCAGCTCAAATCCCGCGTCGCCCACGAGGGCGGCGGCTACCTGGTGCAGACCAATGCTCAGGGCTTTCGCGATGATAAGGAGTTTGTCCCCACCAAAACCCCAGGCACCTTTCGAATCTTGGTCTTCGGCGATTCTTATACCGCCGGTGATGGAGTGAGTAACAAGCACCGCTACACGGACCTCTTGGCCCAACAGCTCCCGGGCGTAGAGGTCTATAATTTTGGCCTTTCAGGCACTGGAACAGATCAGCAATTTCTCATTTTCCAAGAAAGGGTCCAGCGCCAACAGATGGACTATGATCTCGTGATTGTCATGGTGATGGTAGAAAATATTTTGCGGGTCAATGCCAAATTCCGCCAATATCAAGACGAGCAAAGCCACGCCACAATCATGGCCAAGCCGTATTTTACCTTGGATGCCCAGGGACACCTGGTCCGCCACCACGATCCGGTTCCCCCTGATCCGATAGACCCCACGACGCTAACGGCCGGGGATAAGGCCTACACCAATTTTTCGGGGCTGCTCCCTCGTCTCAGTCGGGTCCTCTCGTTTTTAGGCCCGAAACTCAAAAATAAGCTCCGAAAATGGGTGGGGTATCAGCCGTTGCCCCAGTACAATTCTCCCAAAGATCCGGCCTGGATCATGCTCAAGACCCTCCTCAATGCCTGGAGTGCAGAGGTCAAAACCCCCATGATCATCCTGCCCTTCCCCGTCCACCAATACGTTGAAGAGCATGCGACCTCTCGGCATTACCGTGCCCGATTCCAGGAGCTGAATCTGTCAGATCGTGTGATCCTGTGTGACCTCATGCCCGAGCTCATGGCCTTGCCCATGGCGGTGCGTCGCAGCTTTCGATTTGCGGTCGATCCCCACCCCACCAAAGCCTGTCATGCCTGGGTCGCAAAGGCCTTGGCGGCGGTTGTGAAAAAAGTCCAAAACCGCTACTCTTAACCCATGTCCGCCACGATCTTAGGCATTTCCGCGTTTTATCACGACTCTGCTGCCGCCCTCGTTCAAAATGGGGAGATTATTGCGGCGGCCCAAGAAGAACGTTTTACCCGAAAAAAACACGATCAACGTTTCCCCCAAAATGCCATTAATTACTGCCTCGCCGAGGCCTTCATTGAGCCGGACGAGCTCGATGCCGTGGTCTTTTACGACCATCCCATTCTCACCCTCGATCGCGTGCTCAAAAACATCCTCCAAACGGCCCCGGACAGCGAAGGCCAATGGATGAAGGCCGCCGCCTCCACCCTAGGCCACAAGCTCCTCGTTCCCCAAATTATCCAAAATACACTCAAAGCCGACGTGCCGGTCTTTTTTACCACCCACCATCTCTCCCATGCGGCTTCTGCTTTTTATCCGTCTCCGTTTGAGTCTGCCGCGGTCATTGTGGCCGATGGGGTCGGAGAGTGGGCCTCCACGAGCATTGGCCGAGGGCAGGGCACCCAACTTGAGCTCCTCCAAGAGCTCCGTTACCCCCATTCCTTGGGGCTCCTCTACAGCGCTATGACCTATTTTTGTGGCTTCAAAGTCAACTCCGGCGAATACAAGCTCATGGGCCTGGCTCCCTACGGCGAGCCCAAGTACGTGGCCCAGATCTACGACCAATTGATTCACGTGAAACCGGACGGCT
>JAHFCZ010000087.1:0-3086 GCA_023249285.1 bacterium
CCAGGTCTAAAATGGGGGCCTGCCAATGCGCGGCTAAGATATCCGCGGCATAAGATTTCCCAGAGCCGACGCGGCCCGTAATCCCCAATACAAAGGGGGCACTAGAATAGAGACGATGGGCGTCAATGTAGCGCGCCACACAGTCCGGTACCAACCCGGCGATGTCCCCCTGACTGGCCACGCGTTGACGAATCTGTATGGAAGCCACGGGGCATTCGGGCATCTCGATAAACTGGACTTTTGAGATCCAAGGATGGAGGCTCGCCGGGAAATCAGGGCTCCCCAGCGGGCGATTGACGACATACAACGTGTCCAGCATTTCCAAAAGAGCCTGCGGGGACTTCCAATGCTCAAACTGAATCCATTGATCCCAGCCAATCACAAAAGAAAGGGCGGGGTGCATAGGCTGTAACCGCGTAATCGTATCGAGGGTGTAATGAGGTCCTGTACTTGAAATTTCGGTTAAATTTAATCGAACCGACGGCAACTCAGACACATCACCAAAATGCGTGCGGATCACCGCTTCGAGCATGGCTTGCCGATGAAAGGGCGTTGCCGCATGGACCTTCCCGGGGCTCAGGGCATTCGGGAGAATCTCGATAGCGGAAATCCCCGGAAATTGACGCAAGGTGTTCAGGAGCGTCAAATGCCCCACATGAAACGGATCAAAGCTTCCGCCAAAAAGTAAGACGGACATTAATAGGCTTCTTCGCGACGAAAGACCACAAAAAAGGTCTTGATAATGATTTTGATGTCCAAAATAAAGGACCAGTGGTTGATGTAGTAGAGATCATACCGGAGCTTATGTTGCGGGTTTTGGGTCAGAACAGAGCGGCCATTTACTTGCGCCCAACCCGTGAGCCCGCCTTTTACCGTATGACGGAGCGGGAACTGTGGATTTTCTTGGGTGAATTTCTCCACAAAATAGGGTCGTTCTGGGCGTGGGCCGACGAGGCTCATATCGCCTTTGAGGATGTTCCACAGTTGGGGTAGCTCATCAATCGACATCTTGCGTAAAAAATCCCCACCGAGAATATATCGGGTCTCTTGGGTCATCGAGACCATGACGGGCCCGGTGTGAGATTCGGCATTCGGGACCATGGTTCTAAATTTCATCATCATGAAGGGTTTTTGGTCATAGCCAACCCGCTCTTGGTGATAAAAAATAGGACCACGGGGCGAGCAACACTTAATCAGAAGCCCCACCGCCACAAAAACTGGGAATAAGACGACCAAGGCGATCAATGAAAAGGCAATGTCAAAGAGGCGTTTTCCCAAAAGCCCGAGCCCGGATCGTGGCGGGAAATAGCTGGCTAAAAAGGAAATGCCATCTAATTCCCCAGGCCTCGAAAATCCCGGGAAATGATCTGAATCCGAAATCAACATGACGCGAATCCGACGGGCCTCACAGTGTTTGAGCATTTTTTTCAATAAAGGCTTGGGCAAAGACTCCGTAATCAAGAGGGCCGAGATGCGATGTTCCTCCATGAGTTGGGCAAAGTCGGCGGGATTGCCCAGGAGATGGAGTTTGTCTCGAAGGTGAAAGTGGCAGTACATCGGCATGGCTTCGGCCAGGCTGCCGACATAGTAATAGCCTAAAGACGGGGAGAGAAACATACGTTCAATGAGATCTTGGCCCAGGCTATCGACGCCCACCACAAGGGTACGCACGAGGGAGTGGCCACGCGCTAAAAGTTGGGCCTCCACCCGCCAAATCAAAGCACGAATTAAGATCAAGCTGATAATCCCCAAGGCCCACGCGTAAAAAATCACAAACCGGGAGCCGGGGAAGGACCGATATAAAAACGTAATAGCCATAATTTCGAGGGTAGCGAGGCTGACCCCTTTGACCACAGCTAGGGATTCATCCACCTCGGGCATAAGTCCCCAAAACCGCCGGTACATCCCAGAAAACGCAAAGGTGGAGATCCACACCAGCAGCACCAACCATGAAATGGTGAGGTAAGGCTCGATCTGTGACGACCGATAAATGGTAATCCAGGAGACCTGGAAAAAGTGGGTGATAAACCAGCCCAGCTTAAATTTCAGGGCATAAGCCGACATAATAATGACGGGAATTAAAAAAATATCTAAAATTAAACGCAAAAAGATAAATAAACGGCTCATAACTCTGTCTTGAGCTCCCGGTCCATAATTTTTTGGAGGGCTTCAAAGGGCCGAATCTCATTTTTGAGTATGGCGGCCGTGAGCGAAATTACGGGGAGATCCAGCTGTAAATCATCGGCTAGCTGGGCGAAGTGCAATGCCGTGCGCACCCCTTCGGGGACGGCAGAGCTGGTGGGGAGAGACTGTCCTTGCGCAACTGCAAAACCCACCTTCCAATTCCGGCTCGCGTCAGAGTTGCAGGTGGCCATGAGATCTCCCAGGCCAGACAACCCGTAAAAGGTTGCCGATTGCCCGCCCATGGCCTCCCCAAATCGGGTCATTTCTCGCAAGGCGCGGGTCAATAACGCGGCCTTGGCATTTTGGCCCAATCCCAACCCATCACAAATCCCAGCCGAAATCGCAAAAATATTTTTAATGACCCCGCCTAATTCCACCCCCGCGACATCAGTGGTGGTGTAAACCCGAAAGTAGGGACGGTGCAGTAGCTGTTGAAAAAATTGGGCATCCGCCAAATCTTGCGAGGCGATCACAGTTGCAGCTGGTTTTTCTGTTGCAATCTCAGAGGCCAAATTTGGGCCGGAAAGGACACTAAAGGGCCCGGCATAGTGAGCAGTGATGTGACGGGAGATTTGCCAATCAGCGTGGTCTAGTACCCCTTTCACGATGCTCAAGAGTGGCGGGTGTGTACTTGAAAGCGCAGAAAAAAGGCGGGGTAAAAGCGCGGCCACATAGACCGAGGGCACACCCAGAACAAGGGCTTGGGCCCCTGAGAGTGCTTCAAAAAGGTCGGTGGTAGGCTGAACGTTAGAGGGAAGGGCCACCCCGGGAAGGGTGATCGTATTTTCGCGCTTCGCTAAGATCGCCTCAACGTAGGCATCGCGGTGACACCAGAGGCGGACCGCTTGACCGTTGTCCCCAATTAATTTGGCGATCGTCGTAGCCCAAGCCCCAGATCCTAA
>JAHFCZ010000087.1:3186-6879 GCA_023249285.1 bacterium
ATATCCGGTTTTCTTTCCCCTGGATGAGTCTGATAATGTTGGGGCGGTGCCGCCAAATAATAAACACACAAATGAGGCTCACAAAGAGCACGTAACTCATCGGGTACGCAAATTTCCATAGCAAAAACGGGGTGAGAATGCTACACAACAGCGTGACGGGCGCAACATAACGCCCGATGGCAATGCCCAGAACGGCAATCACAATAATAATCGCACAGACATCGGGGCTAATCGCCATCAAAAATCCGAGACCCGTGGCGGCACCCTTGCCCCCTCGAAAATTAACAAACGGACTCAAGCTATGGCCCATAATGGCCAAGCCACCGACGAGAACATGGATCCAAGATTGATCCGTCACATTAAGCGCAATTAAAGTCGGGATATAGCCTTTCAAGGCATCTAAAAAGAACACCAATAAAGCAAATCCCAGTCCCAGTGCGCGATACACATTCGTGGCCCCCAAGTTCCCCGAGCCGACGTTGCGAAGATCGACGCCCTTAAGGCGAGAAATAAATAAAGAAAACGGAAGGGCACCCACCAAGTAGGAACAAAGTGCCAATAGAATCAAGGCCGGGTTACCCCACATGAATCAACTCCTCAAAGACATGCTCAGCTAAAAATGAGCTTCGGACCATCGGCCCGGCAAAAACATACCGGATTCCAGCAGCCAATGCCTTTTGTTTTAAAAATTCAAATTCGTCAGGATGATAGTAGCGTAGCACATCAAGGCTGGTTTTGTCGGGCTTGAGATATTGGCCCAGGGTCAAAATATCCACCCCAACCGCTTGAATATCGGCAAAAGTGGCGATCAATTCTTCGGTGGTTTCCCCCAGTCCCACCATCAATCCGGTTTTGGTTAAGAGGGTAGGGGCCAGGGTTTTGGCATTCTGAAGGACTTCTAAAGACCGTTTATATAAAGAGCCTTTTCGTACACGGCGGTATAAGGAGGGCACGGTTTCAATATTGTGATTCAAGACGTCCGGACCGGCTGAAATGACCGTTTGGAGATCCGCCAATTTCCCTTGAAAATCAGGGATGAGGACCTCGACTTTCAAGCTCGCACGATGGGCCTTTAAGTCTCGAACGACTTTGGCATAATGACCGGCACCATTATCAGGAAGGTCATCGCGGTTGGGTGAGGTAATCACCACAAATCTGAGGTTCAAGGTGTCGACGGCTTTGATGAGTGTTTGGGATTCATTCGGATCAGGGGGGAGCGGTTTGCCGTGGGCCACAGAACAAAACCCACAATTTCGGGTGCAAGTGGTGCCTAAAATCATAAAAGTGAGCACGCCTTTGGCAAAGCACTCAGAACGATTGGGGCAACGAGCCTCTTGGCAAATACTATTGGGGACTTCAGTTTGAAGGAGCTCAGAAAGATGACGCGTGGCCTTGAGCTTGCCACCGGATTTTTTAAACCATTCGGGAAGTTTGAGAGCGGATTGCGTCATATCCAACCAATTTTACACTATCATTGGATTTGTCGGAACCAATCGTTTTGGTCCACCAGGTTGGCATAATTGCCTGTTCCCACCACGCGTCCATCTTGAAGCAGAATCAGGGTGTCACATTCCTGGATCGTACTCAATCGATGGGCAATGATGATCACCGTTTTGCCTTCCCCGATCCGGTGAATCTGCTCGGAAATCAGCTGTTCGGTCTCCACGTCCAACGCACTCGTGGCCTCATCGAACACCAAAATAGGCGGGTCGTGGTACAGGGCGCGGGCAATCCCCAAGCGTTGACGCTGCCCCCCAGAGAGCTTGACCCCATTTTCCCCGATCATCGTATCCAGGCCTTGGGGAAGGCTGTGGGCAAACTCGTAGAGCTGCGCATCCCGAAGAACATGGGTCAATCGCGTCTCGTCGATATCAGAAACTCCAAAGGCCACGTTATGTCGAATGGTGTCATCCAACAGGGCGACACTTTGGGGGCAGTACCCAATTTGAGAGGTCCAGTGCAAATCCGAGGGTGAAATGGCCTGGCCGTCGACCAGGAGTTGGCCTTCATAAGGAGAAAGCAGTCCCAGCATAAAATCCACCAGCGTACTTTTTCCCGAGCCCGATTTTCCCACGATCCCGACTTTTTGGCCTTTTAAAATATGAAGGGAGACATCTGTGAGCCCTACCCGATCGGTTGCCGGATAGTGGAAAGAGAGGTTTTGAACAGAAATTTCCCGAGAAAAAACAATGGGCATCGCGCTGGCAGGTGGGGAAAAGAGGGGCGGAACATCGGTTAATTCGGTGTATAGAATTTCGATAGAAGCCTGATAGTTTTTGATACTCGAATAGGCATAGGTCATCCGATTAAAGGCCGGGAAGAGCCGAAAAACAGAGGCCCCAAATAAAGTCAGTGTGAGGATCATTTTATTCGCGGGCCAATGGAGAAGAACCATTGAAACGCAAAAAAGACAAAGCCCACTCACAAACACAAGTTCAAAAAAGGGTTTGGGACAATTTTGGATAAAGCTGGACCGGACCCCTGATTTTTCAAGCTTCTCCAGCCAATTCTGAACTTTATTGTAAAAAAAAGCGCTGGTACCCGTGACACGAATATCTTTAAATGCACTGAAAACTTGTCCCATCCATCGGTTGGATTGATTGGAAGCCTGGGCAAAATCCACGCCTAAGCGGTACAACAAATTCCGCACGACGCCCAAATACAGACCCGTTACAAAAGTCAACGCGACAATCACAATGCCCGTCATCAAGGGGCTGAAAAACATCAGTAATGCGACAATACTCACCAGAACCGAGAACTCAGATAGCAAGATAATGGAGTGTTGCAGCACATTCGTGGTAAAGACCTGGGCATGATAAAAACAAACGGTGAGTAAGACCGCAGAGTTTTTCTCCAAAAAAGCAATATAGGGCAGTTGAATATAACGTTTAAAAAGGGCGGCGCTCAACGTCACGCGAAGCCGATACATATACCGATACAACAGCCATTGGGAAATCGTGGTAGCAATGGCCTTGAGGGTAAAAACGGCGACAATCAGACCACAAACAAAAATTTGAAATGAACTGCCCTGAAAAAAGACGCCCTGAAAAAGATGGAAGGCCGGGGCCAAATATCGGGACACAAAGCCCGGCGACATGAGGGTCGAAACCAAGGGGACGGTAATCCCAATGCCAACCGTATCTAAGGCGGTCGCCACGCACATGCACAGAAAAATCGCGACCAAGTGCTTTCGCGAAACGTGGTGAATAATATGTAAGAACTTGGATAGGGGGTGCGTACTCATGATTGAAGAAATCATATCATGGGTATATGAGGGTGTTGTAGTATTTTTCGACACAATCTCTTTGGCGATAATGATGCAGAATTTCTTGCTCAGGCCTAAATAATTTTGCGGATCTGTTCGATGGTTAAGCCAGTAAATAGAGCGATCTGGTCGATCGAAACATCAGAACGGTGCATTTTTCTAACCATGGTGGCCTCAGCTTCTGCCTTGCCTTCGGCCTTGCCTTCAATCCTACCCCTAGCAACACCGCGTTCCTCGCCGCGAATTTGAGCGGTACGAATAATGGATTCTTCGTCCCTGAGCCACTTGAGTTGATCCTCATAACGCGCTCTTTCATCATCATTGAGGTTAATGGTGTCCAAGACGGAGATGGCTTTAGAAATGCCAGGCTCGGAGGCGAGTTCGGAAGGGATGGCTGATTTGGAGAGTTGATTGGCTTTGGTGAGAAA